>JAQURL010000019.1 GCA_028715625.1 Candidatus Margulisiibacteriota bacterium
AATTAAATATTCAGGCTGAATTGAAACATCTAATATCCTACATTCCCTATAGGGATATTGCTTAAATCTAATGTTATAGGGCAATATAGGCAAGTTGGTATAGTGTGGGAAATTAACGCTCCACCATAATTCGAGGACACGCATAATAGGTTTTAGGGTATTGGGTTAGAGTAATAAATCGATATAGCCGTTAGGCTATATCGAACCCGCGAATGATGGTTTTTTCGTTAAAAATGCTGATATTTTCGATATATGTCCTTTCTGTTGCTTAATACCCCAATCATGTATTTATATCCCTGCCCTGAGGTTCCCGAAGGGAAAAATTTCATTGTCCGGCAACATTGTGAATTGAAATTCCAGAGTATCTTTGGAACACCTGATTTGTTCTATGATCTTGGATAGGGCTAGCCTGTGAGTATGAATGTTTTCAAACGGATAACCTGACCGATAGACGATAAACTGTTTTTTGACCTCAGCAATAGGCAATAATTTACTTTTGATTTGATTGCCGGTCAGCTGTTCTTTGGTTATTGCCGCTTTAAGTTGTTTTTCTTCGGTTTCCATTTCATTAATTTTGGTATTGATAAGTTCTCGTTCCTTGCTCAGGAACTGGCTGGAAAGCAAGGTATCCAGATATTTGTCCTTCTTGATTTTCAACTGACTGAACAGGCTTTCCAGATGGCGCAAGGATTTATCGTGTTCGGCGATCTGCGTCATGATCTGTTCATTGTGTTTGAGCAATTTGTTTTCTATATATCTGAAATTCTTTTCCTCTGATAGAGAAAGGATAATTTCCGTTACTCTGGCTTCCAGCCTGTTAAGGCTGAAATACGACTGGGGGCAAGTTTTGCCGTTATCCTTTGAGCCTGTACAACGGTAATAGAAAAACTTTTTCTTGTGCCTGTTCACGGTGTGGCTGGGGGCTAGGGGGGAGCCACACCGTGAACAGAATACCTTTTTAGCTAGAATGGCGTTTGTAGTGTTCTTGGCTTTGGTGTAGGTCTTTGATTTAAAAATTTGCTGAACCTTTTCAAACGTAGTTGGTGTAATAATGGGTTGATGAATACCATTGTAGACATGCCCGCCCCAGGTAATTTTTCCGATATAGGCTTCCTGTTGAAGCATTTTCTGGATTTGTCGTTCATCCCAGCGTTTCCCGTTTCTGTATGGAAAGCCGTTTTCATTCAGATAGTGCATAACTGCCACTGTTGAACGGGTTTCCAGAAACTTCTGAAAGATGGTTTCTACTATTTGTTTTTCTTTGGGGTACGGAACCAGTTCTTTTTCTACAATTGAATAGCCATATAATCTGCGTCCGCCGTTAAAGTGCCCCATGCTGGCCCTGTGCCCCATGACATCCGCTATACGTTCGGAAGTTTGTTCCCGTTCCAGTTGGGCAAAGACCAGAGCCACCCGTAGCATGGCTTTGCCCATAGCGGTTGTGGTATCAAAACTTTCCTTCAGGGAAATGAATTCAATTTCCTTTTCCTGTAGTAGCTTCATGAACTGCTCAAAGTCCAGCAAAGACCGGCTGAGCCGGTCCAGCTTCTTGACTACTACTGCGTTAATTTTCTTTTGCTCTACATCTTTAATCAGTTTCTGATATTCCGGTCGGTTGGTATTGCCGCCAGACTTACCACGTTCAATATAGATATTATGTATCTGATAATTGCGGTAATCGCAAAACTTCTTTAATTCACTTTCCTGCTCTTCCAGCGAATCGCCTTCATTGGCCTGCCGTTCTGTGGAAACACGGATATATAATGATACTTTAAACCCCTCCGCCTGCGGCACCTCCCCTTGATAAGGGGAGGAAACCTGTTTATTGTTTTTACTTTTACTCACTTTAAATACACCGCCTTATACGCATTTTCCCAACAGCCGCCGCACTTGAGCGGCTTCCACTTGATGTTTTTGAACTCCGGTAACGCAGTATCGATACAAAAGATAACTACGGGTAAATGCTCGGCTAAAGCCTTGCGGATAGTGAAAAGCGTGCCTCGACTTTCGCCGTAGAGAAAGGCAACTATGCCGGATACAGCTTCTATAAGCCGCAGATTGCGCTGTAGCAAACCTGTGCGCACAATGGCATATTCTTCCTTGCCCTGTAACCCGCCCCATATAATAGAACCGCCATACTCCTTGAACTGGCGAGTAAGGGCACGGACTTTGACGGGGAAACCTTCGTAAGTACTCCACGGGCTGTATAGCGTGCCTTTGTCGGCTTCGCCGACATGCACCAGATAGGCCAGACAATATTCGTCTGTGCCAACGGCTCCACCGCTGGCTATGTGGAACTTGCGTTTAAGCAGGTCTTCCACTACTGCGCCTACCTGCTCAGCGTTGCCAACAGGCAAGCTCCTTGAACCTATGACCCCCACTACGCCCTTTGGGCTTCGCGGGGCAAGCCCTATTTGCTTTTTTTCTTCCATAATGTGCCTCCTTTTGTCTCAGCTTTGGCTGAAACTGTTTCGATGGGGTACGAAAAAACCAGAAAAAAAGAAGGATGTCAAAGAATTATTTTGAAAAGTTGTTTTACGGGGACTAGACCACAGAATAGATTATATTAAATACATATAAAAATTTGATAACCCTACAAAATGGTAAGCTTTAAATTTCTTAAATAAGCTTGCCATATAAAAATAATCAGCAAAACTATCAATAAAGATTAAAAAATATCAGTTAAACCTCAACTTGACCAAATGCTAAAATTTACTCATTATATAAAAGGTTTATTAAATTATAAATAATATTTAACTAGTAAAGTTATACTAATAAAAGTATGCAAACAAAAATTAATCTTATATGAATATTGCTAAAAATATTAAAATATTAAGAAAAGAAAAAAAAATGTCGCAAGAAAAACTCTCGAGATTGGCGGATATTTCATTTCCATCATTAACTAAAATCGAATCTGGAACAACGGAAAATCCAACTGTTAAAACCTTGAAGAAAATAGCCGATGTTTTAGAAGTAACAGTAGATTATTTAATACAAGAGAATGCTTAAATGACAAACAGTAAGTTATCATTTTCAGGTCATGAAACTTTTAGTTGTAGGCAACACTGGCTAAAAAAAGGCTATGATTTCTTGATAAACGGAGGAAAATTTTCTAATGAAGATGCCGTAGTCAAGTTAGGCGTTGGGAAAAACATGGTTTTAGCAATGAAATATTGGCTCCAAGCATTTTACGTGTTAGATGATAAAGGTGAAATTTCTGAATATGCGAATTATTTTTTTGGCAAGAAAGGGAGAGATCCATATTTAGAAGATATTTTTACGATATGGTTACTTCATTATTTAATAATTACTAATAATAGTGCTTCCCTTTATAATATTTTCTTTAAAGAATTTGTAAGTCAGAAAAATGAATTCACAAAATCTGATATTGTTAGTTTTACCGATTTATATTGCTCGAAAATGGATTATGTCGTTAATAGTAATAGCTTGATTAGGGATGTAGATGTGTTTATCCAAAATTATGTAAACCCTGAAAATGACATTAATAAATTAGATGACATATACAGCAACATCCTTGCCGATTTAAATTTAATTACAGTAGTTGAGAGTAGACATGGGAAGGAATCAATATATAGAGTCGTGAGAACGGAGCGTCGTGATATCCCTGACGAATTTATTCTGTTTGCAATTTGCGATAAGTTCAACAAAGTCTCAATAGAATTTAAAGAACTGTATGATTTTCTTGGTGATTTATTATTGATTACGCATGATGGCTTGTTAAATAAAATTAATTCATTGGCTGACAAATATTCGTTCGTTTCATTTGAGGAGCATGCTGGAATCCGGAATCTTCATCTTAAAAGTATAGTCAATAAGTTTAAGGCCTTAGATATTTATTATGACAAATAGATTTTTACCGTCGATAAATATTTTAAGGGATGAAAAGAGCGATATTCAGTATATTCCGACTCAAAATGCAGGCAGTATATACAACCAGATATGGAATAATTACAATTTCGGGGTACACTCTTTTACGATTATAGGTTCATACGGCACAGGAAAATCGTCGTTCCTCTTGGCACTAGAGCAAAATCTAAATAGTTTCAAAAAATACTGGGATAAGCCTAACGGCAAATTAATAGATAAGCAGTTTTCTTTTATTAAAATTGTGGGCAAATACGAATCAATAATCGGTTCGTTCTGTAACATTCTATCAATTGATGAAAAAAGCTCTTCGGAAGAAATTCTTAATAAAATAAGTCAATTATATGCTGACTATGAGAAAAAAAACGTTTGCTTAGTTATAATAATTGATGAATTTGGAAAGTTTCTGGAATATGCAGCTGTAAATAACCCAGAAAAAGAACTATATTTTATCCAATTATTGGCAGAGTTTATAAACGATTCAAATAAAAACTCTATTTTAATTTTAACCTTACATCAAAATTTTTCTGCATATGCATGGAAATTAAAAAAACATCAAAAAAATGAATGGGAGAAAGTGAGAGGACGATTAAAGGAAATTCCATTTATTGAACCATTAGAACAACTTCTTTGCTTGGCTGCCAAACATTTAAAAGGTTCAGACACATTAAAAATAAGTGATTCAGAATTTGAACATTTCAAAGAGAAAGTGAGTAAAGCTCGGGTTCTCCCTTTTAGAACGGATATTGATAATGAAATCCTAAAAAATCTTTTCCCATTAGACATTCTTTCTGCCGCAATACTTACTAAAGCCTTACAATTTTATGGGCAAAATGAAAGATCGTTGTTCTCTTTTCTGAAATCAGATGAACATTTCGGACTAAATGATTTTAATTCCCAGGATCGGGCCTATTTTAGTCTTGATAAAGTATATAATTATCTTTGGTACAACTTCCATACTTTACTAGCTACAAAAAATAATCCTCATTTTTCTATGTGGTTTTCAATTCAAGGTGCCTTGGAACGAGTCGAGAACAGCTTGCCAACTGTTTATTTGGGTTTGGGTACTAAACTAGTAAAAACAATTGGATTGTTAAACATATTTTCACCAAAATCAGCATTAATAAATAGAGAATTCTTTCTCGATTATTTTAAATATATTTTTAAAACACCTGATGATGATATAAAAGAAGTGTTAATTCTTCTGGAAAACAAAAAAATTATTAGGTTTTTGAACTATAGAGAAAGCTATATACTTTTTGAGGGAACCGATATCGATATAGAACTGGAATTAGATAAAGCATCCTCGAAGATAACGCCTACGATTGATTTGATCCCTTCCTTGAAACAATATTTTAATTTTCCAATATATACGGCAAAAGCCCATTTTATTGAAAAAGGTACGCCAAGATATTTTTATAATATTATTTCTCAATATCCAGTAACGATAATAGAGGACAGCAACTTTGATGGCATGATAAATTTCATTTTTCCCGAAGATCTCGATGAAAATATCCTAATTAATGAATCCAAAAAAACAAACGCCCCAATTGTATTTGTTATTTATAAAAATATAAACGATATACAAGATATCCTTTTTGAAATTGATAAAATTAACTTTGTTAAAAGCAAAAATTCTGAAGATAGAGTTGCCGTCAGAGAGTTGGATGAAATTTTGAACAATCAAGTTTATGAATTAAATAGCAACTTATATGACCAGCTATTTAACGAAAGAATTGTAATCTGGATTTTCAAGGGCAAGAAGGTTAATATAAAATCCAAAACTGAACTGAATAAATTTTTGTCTTCAATTTGCGATGAAACCTACAGCAAAACCCCTGTATTTAAGAATGAATTGATAAATCGACTTAAGCTAAGTTCTTCCATATCAACAGCTCGAAAGAAGTTCTGGAAATCTCTTGTAAACAATTGGACGGTGGAGGATTTGAATTTTCCCAGGAAAGTCTTTCCTCCTGAAAAGACAATTTACTTGAGCTTATTAAAAGATACTGGAATTCATAGGAAAATAACATCGGAGCGCCATTATGTTTTAGATGAACCCCAAGAAAAATCATTTCGAGAACTATGGGATGCATGTGAAAATTTTTTAGAAGGCACAAAAAACAACAAGAAGCCTTTGATAGAGCTAATCAACATCTTAAAAAATAGTCCATATGGTATTAAAGATGGTTTTTTAACATTCTGGATACCAATATTCTTGTTTATTCGTAGAGAAGAATATGCGCTTTTCGAGAGCTCTCAGTTTATTCCCGAATTAACCGAATCATATTTCGAGTTAATAGTGAAAAGACCACAGTCTTTTTTTGTTAAAAAATTTAATATTGAAGGGATTAGAGATGAACTCCTAATCAAATATCGCAATATTCTTTCCGAGAAACATACAAAGAGTAAATTAATAAAATCAAACTTTATTACCGCCATAAAACCATTTTTAGCCTTATATAAGAGTTTGCCTGAATATACCCTTAAAAGCCATCAAATATCGGATGAGGCAAAAAATCTCCTGCAGGCAATAGGAAATTCAACGGACCCAGAAGATTCATTTTTTGAGTTATTTCCCCATGCATTCGGATACAACATCAATGAGTTGAACGAATCTAAAGAAAAGCTTGAAGCATACATTTTGAAGCTTCGAAATGTTGTCCTGGAACTCCGAACTAATTATGATAATCTTGTTGAACGAATGGAGTCTATTTTCATTAAGCAATTAGGATTAGATAATGAGGAATATGACGACTATGTCTTAAAAATAAAAAATGAGTATATCCAATTATCGGACAAAGTTATTCCCCAATACTTAAGACCGCTTTATCAACGGCTAACAAATATTTCAATGGGGAAAAACGATTGGTTTAATTCGCTTGCAGCATCAATTTATGGTAAACCACTTAATATTATTAACGATAGCGAGGAAGATCTTGTACAAAAAAAATTAATTGAACGATTAAAGGAACTGGAAAATATTAGAAAAGTTGAAACTTTATCGACGAATTTAGAACAGAACGTTTTGAAAATAGATTTAACATCCAGTGGGAGTGGAATGACTTCAAATATTATAAGTCTTCCATGGGAATCTGATGCTGAGAGCCAGAAACTACAGGATAGGATATCCAAAATATTAACTAATGATTCCAAAAAGAACGCCATAGTTCTAATCAGTATATTAAAAAAGGAATTACAGCATGAAAAAGATTAGACATGTTTTAGGCATATCTGGCGGCAAAGACAGTACTGCTTTGGCTATTTTCTTGAAACAAAAATTTCCGGAGTTAGATATTGAGTATTATTTCTGTGATACAGGTGAAGAACTAAACGAGACTTATCAGATAATTGAAAACTTAGAGGTGTATTTAGGTAAAAAGATTATTCGATTGAAGGCTGCTGCCGATACTCACCATTCTCCATTTGAGTACTATCTTAAAATGTATAATGGGTTTCTGCCGTCAGCAAATGCAAGGTGGTGCACCAAAAACTTAAAATTGATTCCTTTTGAACAATTCGTTGCTGATGACCCTGTTGTTTCTTACGTTGGAATAAGGGAAGATGAAAATCGTGAAGCATACATTTCCAAGAAAAAAAATATTCAATCTATTTTCCCGTTTAGAAAAAACATATGGAGTGTTGATGTAATTCGGCATGTTCTTTCTGAAAGCCAAGAAAATTACATGCTTGAGCTCTATAGAGATCATTTAAATATGAATCAATTTATAAAAGTGGAGAACATAATAAAAAGGCCCATGTCCTTTGACTTCAATTTTGAAAAAAAACTTTTAACTTTATTGGAATGTGGTCTTATTGAATTTAATAACGTTGTTTTTGCATTACTCAAAAACACACCTTATCCATTAGGGCGGCTGGAATCCTTCCCATTATTGAGTAAAACAGAAACGTTTGGCATCCAAGATGTATTTAATTCGCTAAAGGATAGCGGCATAGGGTTGCCAGAATATTATAAAAAAATCCCAATATCCTCATGTAGCTTAGAGGGTGTTTATAATAGAAGTCGTTCGGGCTGTTATTTTTGCTTTTTTCAACAAAAAATAGAATGGGTTTGGCTTTATGAACAACACCCAAGTCTTTTTCAGAAAGCTTTGTCTTTTGAGAAAGAAGGGTATTCCTGGATGGATAACGAGCGTCTAGAAGAATTGATTAAGCCGGAGAGAATTAGACAAATAAAGAATGATTATTTGAAAAAGAATAATAATCTGAAATATTCTTCACCGTTTCTATTGGACATCTTACAAGAAGATGATGAAGTTAAAGCATGCGCTGCTTGCGCCATTTAAGCTTGATCTAGGCCATCTATGGCCTCAGTGGCCGTAGTTTCAGTACCGATACGCTTCATATAAAGCGAGTTCATTTTAGCAATCTCATTCGGATTTAGGATGGATTTATCAAAAAAATATATCAGCATATATTTTATCAAACTGTGTTCTGGTCTTCTCATTGTTTTGCTTGCAGGATCCCAGAGAATATTTTTCCAAGGCAATTCATTTAAGTCTAATGGAATGTGATTAAAGCCCCGTATTATCTCATTAAAAGAGATATCACGTATCTGTTTTATCGAATTTATTGCATCAACAAAAGGCATTAGTCCTATAGGTCTAAAAAAAATTATCCCTCCTGTTCTTTTATTTCTAAAATCATCCCGAACATTTTCGACATCCATTTGTTGGTATCGATTAACAATATCAAGATTATTACTGAATGCATTCCAGAACTCTTGGCAATAATTCTTAAAGCCGTCTATAACTGCGTCATCTTTACGGTATCTAAGATAATCTTTTAGCTTTTTGTTTCTTAACCTGGTATGCGACTGGAGAATATATATTGTGCATTTATATAATGCTTCTAGTGTCGTGAGACTCTGGTAATTATTATTAGGAATATTTGTTCCCTTTGAGATAGCAGTTCTTTTCCCCATAAATAAACTATAATTTTCTACTAAGTACCTTGTTGTTATGGCTGCGATATCATCTTCGTCTAAAGAGATTATCTCAGAAAGTTTTACAGGTTTAGCATATCGATTTAGGGTGCTAAATAATCGCCTAGATCTCTCCATACCTTGAGAATTATTGCTATGCCCTATAAAGATTACAGATATTTTTTCTTCTCGTAAGTCCTGATTTTCATGAACAGCTTGTTTTATTGCCTCAACGCGGTGTTGTCCGTCAACTGGGAATATTTTCTCTTCACCATTAAATTCAAGAAATCCCATCCCAAAATACGTAATATCGCTTTCGCTCGGAAAGGTATACTCAACCTCAATCCATTCAGGTTCGCCATCATATATTGCAAGAACTAATGAATTAAAAAATCTTTCATGTTGGTTAAGAAGGTAATCTTTTATACTGTTCACATTTTCAGTAATACTTCTCTGAATCATATCAGAAAGGGCTTCTGTCTTATGCAGTTCGTCATCTACTTTTTTAACCATATTGCTGACTTGCAAAAAACTCATGGTGGATACATAGTATAGCCAATCACCCATTTTCCCTCTTATAGCTGGTATTCGCATATTTCTCTCCTTTTTATATATTAACTAAATGCTCTCACTGCTGCGCTAATCCTTTTATCAGGGATTTCATTGTTAAAAGGGGGTAAAATTGAGTTAATGAGAACTTTTTCAAGTGATTCGGTTGCATCATTATTACTAATACAAATGTATTTAATATAGAGAAATTTGGCCCATTGATTAAATATCCGCGTTATATAGGGTCTTTCTTCTGTGGCGTTTTGATGTTTCTGGAAATATGATTTGCATCTTTTCCTAAGATTCGCATTACTTGTTATACGGGATCTCCCAATGTACAGTAAGAAACTATGAACAAATGGTATTTTTGGGTTTTTAACGATAAAGAAATATATTCCTCCTGAGTTGCTAGGCAGATTATTTATATCTGCATGAAATGCATCAGCGGTATCATTAAGGTATTTTATTTCCCTACAATCTGATTCCGTAATGCCAAAATGTTGTAGATCTAACATTTCCCAAAGTGGCGGATAGATTCTGAACGAAAGTTTGTGAAAATCAATTTCTTTCGCAAGTTCAAATGCCTTCATAATTAGTCCCCTAAAGTTTGTAACAAATCATCCATTCCAAAATTTAACAAAAATTCTGAATAGTAGCTTTTGAATAAGTCACTGAGGTAGTCTGCAAGATCAACGTCCTTCGGTGTTTCTTCTCCTTCTAGATGTTGGATCGCATATTTCCGCTGCTTTGAAATTGTATATAGGAACAATACGTGGAAATAAACAGCGGATAAATATTTATTATCAGCCAACATAATTTGATCCTGAGAAAGTGCCTTTTTATTGGACTTGTAAGTCATGAGCACATGACTATCCATGTTAATATAGATTTTTACTAATTGTTCTCCTTCAACAAGTGGATAAACAACAGTATATTCATCCATAGATATACCTGCTTCCTCACAATTTTCCCAACCTGGATGATTTTCTTTTTTTTCTTTATAAACTGATATAACCTCTGGTAGGCCTAAGTCCTCAAGTTCATTATCATCTTTTATAGGGGCTTTTTCCTTTGGCTCCTCGGGGGCACATATTTTTACCCAGAATATTTCCTCAAAGCTTTGAGCCTTATCACCAAACTCAACTTTCACTTGTATTGCATCCCCAACAGAAACATTTTCTGTCGGATTCATGGATATTTTTATTGTTCCATCGTCCGGACTTGCCTTCCGAATATTCAAGACTTCGCTAATTTCTTTTGGAAGACCTGGCTTGAGCCCACCTCTAACGTCATTAGGCTTGAGATTAAGCAATGCTATTTTTAGATCACCAGGATCGTCAATACGATCGAAATAGGAGTTTTCAACATCAGTCGAGAAGGCAATGATTCGTTCTCCACCAATTGGAATCTTAGCAACTTCTGTATTTCCGTCATTTTTTTTCGATAGCTTGAAATATGATGGATATCTCTTAGGTTGAAAAGAATCCTTCGAGTCTTTTTGTGGCTTTTTTTCTTTCTTTTTTGTATCATGCGTGTCTTTTTTTTGATTCAGTTTAAATGTTTGATTTAGAAGTTTATAGAGTTCACTCTTCAATGGTAGATTTCTTGATAAGGCCTTGAGTGTTTCATTAGTATCTGAACTCTCAATTGAAATTGATGCTCTTCTTCTTTTATCTATTTCTTCTAATTTGCTTTTTTTTAATATGGTAGCTAGATGATTTCTTAGGTCCCTAGACTCTAAACCACCTTTTAATCGATCCCTGGAAGCCATGAAAAGTTCATTCCGATAATCGGGATTCATGTTTGTGCAATCAATATGTATAAGCAAATAGTCCTTCAGTAGTGGCATTTTTAGAGACCTTGTAATAAATTCTGAACCATAATGCCCATGTGTCTGACCGTTTAGCGAAAACATAACTGACATGTTGTTCTTAAAGAACTCTCTCTGAATAGTTTCTTTGCTTTCTTTCACAGATTTCTGGTCAATTTTTGTCATGAAAACATAACAGGTTATCTTCACCCTTCCCATTTCTCCAAACGAATCATCTATTGAAAAATAATCTTCAATATATTTGCTTTCCTCCGATTCTAAACGCCTCTTTAGGCCGTATAGATCTCTTTGTAGATTTATATCTTTAGGATATCTTTCGGGCTTGTCGATAGTTAGTATTGGCAAAGCAGGTTCAAAAAGAAATTCATTAATACTTTGATTTAAGTCCCTTGAGATTACAGACCTAGAACCTTCAGGCAGGTCATATGAGTATAGTTTAAGAACGGTCCCTGTTTTGAATGAGCGATTATGTAAGCCTAAATCAAGGGCCGCAATTGTAAACGCAGGGATATTCCCATCTATTAATAAGTACTCATACCAAGTATCTTTTCTTGTTTTTTGTTCTACTTCATTCCGTTTGTGTTTTCTTATTAGCGTAAACCCAAATTTGCCTGAGTTGTCATATTTTTTTGAGCCAATTAACTGATATCTTTTTCTCCCGCAAAAAGCAATTGCCCCTGTTCCCCCCATATTATATTTACCTTGAACAAAATGGATTTCACTTTTATTCCCCGCTAGTAAAGATAAAAATGTTTCTTCAAATTTTTCTGGATGTTGGCCTTCACCATTGTCATAAACAATTAATGAAGTTTCCATTCTTGGGCCATCTGCAATGATTTGAATCTCTTCAGCTTGCTGCTTTCTAAATGAAGATAGGTCCCAGTTTTTAAAGTCATTGAAAAACTTTGAGATGGCTTCTTCCATGTTTTTGGGGGCATGAGTTGATTTGGGATCAATTTTTGACTCATAGCATTTCTTCATCAATATTGCATCAATTGAGTTTGTTATTTTCTCGATAAGCGCGGCAATAGGAGAGGATTGTTGGTTTTCAATTAAACCAATGTTATGCTCTACATTCCCTAAGGGCTTCCAATTTCTCGGATTATCAAGTTGAGGGTATTTTTTTAGTGTTATATCTAGATCATTTTCCGTTTTTGAAAAAAACAGATCCTTGAATAGTTTCTCAAATTCTTTTTCATTCATTTAGATCATCCTAACAAGATTAAAACTTAAATTCCATTTTTTTTATTCGTTGCTTAAACAATAATTCATTTTGCTTTATTTTATTTCTTATGATCCTAAACATCTTATCTACATCTTTTTCATTGTATTCGTAATTATTTTTATTTGAACAGTTGCCTAATAGATCTAGTAAAGCAATAATTTTTTGTGTTCTTTTTGCTGCAACTTTTTCGAAACGTTCTCGTTTGGTATTCATTATTGGCTCCATAAAAATAAAAATGTATTGTCTATTATTACTATATAAATTTTAATATGTCAATTATATATACTATATTTAGCAAATATATTATATATAATAAAAAATTATTATCTTTTATAATACTGTATTAAAATAGCTAAAATGATCTTTGCGAGACTGATTTTCTCAGCTTTTAAGGAATAAAGGTATATCTATTCTGTGGTCGAGTCCCCGTAAAACAACTTTTCAAAATAATTCTTTGACATCCTTCTTTTTTTCTGGTGTGCCTTATCCATCGAAACAGTTTCAGCCAAAGCTGAGACAAGAGGAGGCATATTATGCAAGAAAAGAAAGTTATAGGAGTTATAGGTTCACGGTCTTTACCCATGAGCAAAGCAGAGCTGGTCGGTGCGGTGGTAGATGATTTACTCAAACGCAGGTTTCATATAGCCAGCGGCGGAGCTGTTGGCACTGATGAATATTGTTTGTCCTATTTGGTACATGTCGGCGAAGCCGACAAAGGCACGCTTTACAGTCCCTGGAGCACATACGAGGGGTTCCCTGTCAAAGTCCGAGCACTTACCCGCCAGTTCAAGGAGTATGGCGGTTCTGTTGTCTGGGGCGGTTTACAGGGCAAGGAAGAATATGCCATTGTCCGCACAGGTTTAC
This sequence comes from Candidatus Margulisiibacteriota bacterium, assembly GCA_028715625.1. Taxonomy (NCBI): domain Bacteria; kingdom Bacillati; phylum Candidatus Margulisiibacteriota; species Candidatus Margulisiibacteriota bacterium. The sequence continues at coordinate 13,300 of JAQURL010000019.1, forward strand.
TACAGCGCAATTTACGGCTTATAGAAGCTGTATCCGGCATAGTTGCCTTTCTCTATGGCGAAAGCAGAGGCACACTGTTCACTATCCGCAAGGCTTTAGCCGAGCATTTACCCGTAGTCATTTTTTGTATCAATACTCCGTTACCGGAGTTCAAAAACATCAAGTGGAAGCCGCTCAAATGCGGCGGCTGTTGGGAAGGCGCTTTCAAAGCAGTCTACTTGAAGTAGTCATACTTCGTCAGGCTCAGTATGACAGGAGGAATAATTAACATGGAAGAGAAATTCAAAGTATCATTATATATCCGTGTTTCCACAGAACGGCAGGCTAATGAAGGCGATTCTTTGGAAGAGCAGGAAAGTGAGCTGAAAAAGTTCTGTGATTACCGCAATTATCAGATACATAATATCTATATTGAACGTGGTAAGTCCGGCGGCAATACTAACCGCCCGGAATACCAGAAGTTAATCAAAGACGTAGAGCAAAAGAAAATTAAGGCGGTAGTAGTCAAGAAGCTGGACCGGCTCAGCCGGTCGTTACTGGACTTTGAGCAGTTCATGAAACTACTACAGGAAAAAGAAATTGAATTCATTTCCCTGAAAGAAAGTTTTGATACCACAACCGCAATGGGCAAAGCCATGCTCCGGGTGGCCCTGGTCTTTGCCCAGCTGGAACGGGAACAAACTTCCGAACGTATAGCGGATGTCATGGGGCACAGGGCCAGCATGGGGCACTTTAACGGCGGACGCAGATTATATGGTTATTCAATTGTAGAAAAAGAACTTGTGCCGTACCCCAAAGAAAAACAGATCGTAGAAACCATCTTCCAGAAATTTTTGGAAACCCGTTCCACAGTGGCAGTCATGCACTATCTGAATGAAAACGGCTTTCCATACAGAAACGGGAAACGCTGGGATGAACGACAAATCCAGAAAATGCTACAGCAGGAAGCCTATATCGGGAAAATTACCTGGGGCGGGCACGTCTACAATGGTATTCATCAACCTATTATTACCCCAACCACGTTTGAAAAGGTTCAGCAAATTTTTAAAGCAAAAACCTACACCAAAACCAAGAATACTACAAACGCCATTCTCGCTAAAAAGGTATTCTGTTCACGGTGTGGCTCCCCCCTAGCCCCCAGCCACACCGTGAACAGGCACAAGAAAAAGTTTTTCTATTACCGTTGCACAGGTTCAAAGGATAAAGGCAAAACTTGCCCCCAGTCGTATTTCAGCCTTGCCCGGCTGGAAGCCAGAGTAACGGAAATTATCCTTTCCCTGTCTGAGGAAAAGCATTTCAGGTATATAGAAAATAAATTGCTCAAACATAATGAACAGATCATGACGCAGATCGCCGAACACGATAAATCCCTGCGCCATATGGAAAGCCTGTTCAGTCAGTTGAAGATCAAGAAGGATAAATATCTGGATACCTTGCTTTCCAGCCAGTTCCTGAGCAAGGAACGAGAACTTATCAATACCAAAATTAACGAAATGGAAACCGAGGAAAAACAACTCAAAGCGGCAATAACCAAAGAACAGCTGACTGACAATCAAATCAAAAGCAAATTGCTTCCCATTGCTGAGGTCAAAAAACAGTTTATCGTCTATCGGTCAGGTTATCCGTTTGAAAATATTTATGCTCACCGGCTGGCTCTGGCCAAGATCATAGAACAAATCAGGTGTTCCAAAGATACTCTGGAATTTCAATTCACAATGTTGCCGGACAATGAAATTTTTGCCCTGAATCAATGATTGGGGTATTAAGCAACGGAAAGGACATATATCGAAAATATCAGCATTTTTAGCGGAAAATTTATCATTCGCGGGTTCGATATAGCCTAACGGCTATATCGATTTATTACTCTAACCCAGCACCCTAAAACCTATTATGCGTGTCCTCGAATTATGGTGGAGCTGAGGGGAGTCGAACCCCTGACCCTTTGCATGCCATGCAAATGCGCTACCAACTGCGCTACAGCCCCGATTAACACAACTAGTTACTGTTTCCAAGGGGACTTTCCCGCTGTCGCTACGCTTCCTGCTTCGCTCCATCGGGCCCCACTCACTCACTTCCGTAGACATCCTGTCTACTCTTCCTCCCGCTGGTCGGCGTTCGTTCGGTTACGCTTCGTCCTACGGACTCGCTCACCCCTTCGGCTCTTTATAGAAAATAATTATAACAGACAGGCAGTATTCGTCAAAGATGGGAATTAATAAACTACCACCTGACCATGATCAACCCGAAGAGTATTCCGATAATCATACCGCAGAGCAGTTTTGTGGTGACATCTATATCCGCAGTACAAAGCATGGTAGTACCATAGATATAGGCAAAGGTAAGCAAAGCTTTCAGCAGAGGTTTGGCTATATTACCGGCTTCATTATTTGACATGGCTATTACTTTATATTTCATATAACTCCCTGTTTATTTGGTCTGTTATAAATATCGTAGAAGATCGGTATAAGTTGCAGAAAAGATTGCAAAACAATCTGTTTTCTTTATCGCCTCACCCCGGCCTTCGGCCACCCCTCTCTCCGCTAAAGCGTAACGAGGGGGCCTTCTAATTTTTTAATAACTCCATTTTTACCCCTCTTTATTGCGTATCAAAAGAAAGGGGCCAGGGTTGAGTCATTCCCTCACCTTAACTTCGCCCGTATAAAAGAACTCGTGCTCTTTCATGCACAGGGTTATAGTCTGAATTTTCAGATCTATTTCACTCAGCTGACTTCTATATTCAGCGATCTTATTCTCTCGTTCGGCCAGCTTTTCCAGTTCGGCTTTGCCTGCATAGCGAAGTATCAGCCGGCTGCCATTCTGCTGCATGGTTTTATAATTGCCTTGTCTGATGTCGACTGCCGGAAACTTGAGCTGCATATCTGCGGGCAGTTCCACATATCCGCTCACCAGCGAGGCAGTGTTTATCTGCGCCAGCAGTTCTTCACGGGTTTTATCTTTGAACACCACCTGCCGGAATTCCAGAGGAACACTCTCTTTTTTTGGCAAGTTTCTTGATAGCAGTACATTTAAGCACTGCTGGTATATTCATAATATTGCCTTAGTGGACTTCAATAAATCAGCCATTAATTAAGTCGTAGCGTGAACTGCGAATGTTGCACGGTTCACCGATATAAAGTGAAAAGTTAATAATACGTTATCACTTTTAACTGTTTCACACAATCATTCTAACCCAGCAATTATTTCGTTTTATTTGCTGAATAATTATTATTGATTATGAATATGTATAGTGCTATTATGTGGGTATATACCCACATAAAGGAGTAATTAAAGATGTCCCCTTTTACAAGAAAACCAAGATATTGCAGGCCATTTTTCGGTTCGGAATTTTTCAAACCCCGCGGCATTCCGTTGTCTGAGCTGGAAATAATTTCACTGGAATTAGATGAACTGGAAGCGTTTCATTTATGTGATTATGAAGAATTGAGCCAGATGGAGGCAGCCGAAAGAATGAATATATCCGCCAGTACTTTACAAAGATTATTGTATTCAGGACGTAAAAAAATTGCTGAGGCTCTTTATTCTTCAAAAGCATTGGAGATAAAAACATCAGATAATATTACGATGAAAACAGAAAAGAAAGAAATGCCGATTGTGGCAAACAGAAAAAGAAAAGGGCAATGCTGGAAAAACATATGATAACCAATTTTACTCAAGAAGAGATCGAAAATAACCACCTTCAATATGTGTCCAGGTTATCTTTTTACAAAGAACAGGGATTTGATCAAATTAGAGCCAGACAGAATATAATTAAACAACTAAACAAGGATTGCCTTACAGTTTTAGAGATCGGGACAGGGAAAGGTTACCTGACCAAAGAAATAGCAAAAAAATATAAAACAGTTGTATCAATTGACCTGGACCCTGTTGATCAGAGAATAGCGGCACTGAATGCGGCGTATGAGAATGTATCGGATAGAATAGAATTTATTATAGATAATGGGGAAAAGTTGAAATTCCCCGATAATTTTTTTGATGTGGTAATCTCTGCCTTTACCTTTCATCACCTTGTCAAACCTTTCACGGTAATTGATGAAATGATGCGCCTGACGGGGAAACAACTTATTATTTCTGATTTCAATGAAAAGGGGTTTGCTATAATCAACAAGTCTCATGACCTGGAAGGCAGAAAACATGATAAAGGCTCAAATGACTTTAATATTGTGGGAATGTATTTAGAGAATTATGGCTTTAAGGTAAAAAAAGTTGCTGACTTGGAGCAGATAATATTTATAGCTGAAAGGTGGTGAAAATATGTTATCAAAAATAGCTCTGGACATTTCAAAAGTTAAAAAAGAAAAACTTGATCTGGAAATATTAAGAGCAGGTTTAATAGCTGAATTAGATGCTATAAATCTTTATGAGCAAATGGCGGACATGACTCAGGATAAGAGCATAAAAAAAATTCTTTTAGATATAGCCAAGGAAGAAAAGACTCATGTCGGAGAATTTCAAGCTCTTTTATTGGAAAGAGATAAAGAACAAGTAAAGGAACTGGAAGCAGGTAAAAAAGAAGTTAAAGAAGAGTTGTCCAAAAAAGATTAACTTATATTTGGCTTCAATAGAAAGGAGGTGATTAATATGCCAAGAAGAGATGGAACAGGGCCGATGGGACAAGGGCCGATGACCGGAAGAGGTATGGGGGCATGTGCTCCTAATACTGGTTCTATTCGTAATTTTTTTGGATTTGGCCGAGGACGAGGAGCCGGTATGGGCCATAGCAGAGGAATGGGATTGGGCCGCATGATGCCGTGGAATTGGGAAACGAACAAAACCAAAGATACAACAGAGAGATAAACTAATAAATCGTTTATATTAAGGAGATGAAGCAATGCGAATAGCTATTACAACCGATGGAGATTTTGTGTCTGCGCATTTTGGACAATGTCCGGCTTTCACTATAATCGATATCGAGGATAACAAGGTTAAGAACAAACAACTAGTGCCTAATAATGCTGAACATGGCGGTGGAGGTTGTATCGCAGTTGATGAAATTTTAAAGCACAAAATACAACATGTAATTTCCGGTGGAATGGGAATGGGAGCAAAACAAAAATTTGCAGCGGCAAATGTCAACGTTACAGGTTTTACGGGGACTGTCGATGATGCTATTAAAGCATTTTTAACTAATTCAACCAGTGAGCTTTCATCTTGCAAGGAACATGGCGACTGTCATTAAAGGAGAAAATATTATGAAAATAGCTATTACATCGACTGGGAATGAGCTTAACTCAGATATGGATCCACGGTTCGGACGAGCGCAATATTACATTATTTATGATATTGATCATGATGAGATCATGGAAATCATTAACAATAATGATAATATGAACGCTTCGGGAGGTGCGGGAACAAGCGCTGCGCAGATTATCGCTGCTAAAGGCGCGGAGGCTGTTATCTCGGGTAACTTTGGCCCAAATGCTACCAAAGGGCTTACTGGTTTTGGAATAAAAATGTTTCAATCAGAGGTCAAAAAAATTGACATGGTTATTGCAGATTATAAAGCCAAAAAGTTAAATATTGTTTCCAACGCAACTGTGGCTGGCCATCATTGAGATGAAAATTGCTGTAGCAAGCGGTAAAGGAGGAACCGGAAAAACACTTATTTCTACGAACATTTTTAATATTTTAAGTGACGCTATCTATCTGGATTGTGATGTGGAGGAGCCCAATGGACATATCTTTCTGAAAACCGAAACAATACGGAAAGAATCGGTTTATATTCCGGTCCCTGAGATAAATGAGAGCAAATGCGTGTTTTGCGGTCGTTGTTCCCAGGTATGTAATTTTAACGCCATCATTGTTGCCAGGCGAAAGGTCTTGGTATTTCCTGAACTGTGTCACGGCTGCGGCAGCTGCGCTTATTTCTGTAATAAAAAGGCTATTGTTGAAACACCAAAAGAAGTCGGCCGAATAGAAACAGGTATTTATAAAGGCAAATGGGTTTATACCGGTCGTTTAAATATAGGAGAGCCCATGTCTCCGCCGGTTATAAAAAAACTTAAGGAAAAAGCTGCCGGCATAGATACTGATATCATCCTTGATTCACCTCCGGGGACATCATGTCCTGTCATAGAAACTATTTCGGGAGCTGATTATGTTATCCTGGTCACCGAACCCACACCATTTGGATTAAATGATCTGAAGCTGGCTGTTAATGTTGTCAGAAAATTGAAACTTCCTCTGGGTATAGTCATTAATAAAAGCGACCTTGGGGACAGTACTGTAAAAAAGTATTGTAAAAAGGAAAAGATTAAGCTACTTCTCGAGATACCTCATGATATATGGATCGCCGAATCATATTCAAGGGGAGAATTAATAACAGATACCGAAAAATTTGCCGGCATATTTAAAAAACTATTTAAAGATATAAGAATGGAAACAATATAGTGAAGCAAATTACTGTTATCAGCGGCAAAGGTGGTACAGGCAAGACAACTTTAACAGCCTGTCTCTCACAAATAGCTAAAAATATTGTGGTAGCTGATTGCGATGTGGACGCGGCGGACTTGCATTTGCTGCTGTTTCCTAAAATTAAAGAAAAATATAATTTTTTTTCAGGTAAAGCATACAAAATAGATACTAATGAATGTATCAAATGTAATAAATGCCGGGAATTATGCAGGTTTAATGCAATAAATGATAATTTTACAATAAACAGGATTCCCTGTGATGGCTGTGGTGCCTGTTACTATGTATGTCCTGTATCAGCTATCTCCGAAACAGAAAATTGTGCGGGTGTATATTATATTTCCAGTACCGAAAACAGTATACCGATGATACACGCTTCCTTACACACAGCCGAAGATAACTCCGGGAAACTGGTAGCGCAGGTAAGAAAAGAAGCGAAGAAAAAAGCGGAAGGAACAAACGCTAACTATATTCTTATAGACGGACCACCGGGTATAGGTTGCCCGGTTAATGCCGCGATTGTCGGAGTTGACCTGGCGCTTATTGTTACAGAACCCACATTATCAGGTATCCATGACCTGAAACGAATTATACAGATAGCGAAATATTTTAATGTTAAATCAATGGTAATTGTCAATAAATACGACATAAATTTAAAAAATACCGAGGAAATTGAAAATATCTGTCATGAACAGGGATTAAAATGCATAGCGAAAATTCCTTATGATGAAATAGTGGTAAAATCACTTGTTGCGGGAAAGGTAATAACCGAATTTGCTCCGGACCATGAAATAAACACTATAATAAAAAAGATATGGGAGGAAATCAAATAACGGTAAAAACCAAACCGGGTCAATATTACGGCAGAATGAATTGCTGTGATGTATCAGCCGTTTTAAGGGGGCCCTGCGGTGATGAAATAGAAATATATATGGATATAACAAATAATATTATTACAGATATAAAAGTATTTACCACGGGCTGCAGATATACAAAAATATGTGCGCTGGCCCTAGCCGAATTAGCTTGTAAAAAAACTATTTATGAAGCCATGGATATTTCAGCTAAAAATGTACTTGATACCTGCGCCACACCTGCCGACCATGCGCATTGCAATATTCTTGCCGTAAGTGTTCTTTATAGAGCGATAGCTTTATATTTGATGGAAATAATGGAATAAAACATGAAAACATCGACCGGTTGTATACCCTGTTTTTTAAGACAAATAAAGAACTACTCGAAGCTATTGAGCTATAGTAAGGAACTTGAAAATAGTTTATCCAACGAGATACAGGCACAGCTTGAAATAATTTCTTTTAAATTGTCCCCTCCGGAGATTGCTAATAAGTTAAGACAAATTATTTTAAAACATACAACTGTGCTTGACCCTTTTTTCGAATTAAAAAAGGAAAGCAACACAGAAGTACTGGCAATTTATAGTAAGCTTAAAGCTTTGCTCGAATTCTCTAGCGACAAGCTTCTCAAATCTTTGGAATTGGCAATTGCCGGAAACATTATTGATTATGGAGCCAAACATGATATTAACCTTGAAAATGAAATAAAAGAAATATTGCAGAGATGTGACAAGTATTCTTTAGAAGATAGCCAGTTCTTTGACTACAAGGGCTTTTATAAGGATTTTGCGAAAGCAGAAAACATACTTTATATCGGGGATAACTGCGGGGAAATAGTCTTTGACAAACTGTTTATTGAAGAAATTATTAGGCAATATCCACTAAAAAAGGTTACGTTTACTGTCAGGGCCAAACCGGTTATAAATGATGCAACTTATGAGGATGCTGAGGCAGTAGGCCTTGCAGATATTGTTACCGTAATATCAAGTGGTTGTGATACCCCTGGGACCGTTTTAAAGAATGCTTCACCTGAGTTCTTATCTAAGTTTAAACAAGCTGATTTAATCATTAGTAAGGGCCAGGGGAACCTTGAGTCTTTATCTGATTGTCGCGACCCCAGGATTTACTACCTTTTTGTGGTGAAATGCGATGTAGTGGCAAGTCATGTAAAAGCAGATAAAGGAACTGTTGTCTTAACCCAATATTTAGAAAGAAAAAATGATTAACAATTTAATAATAACCGTTCTTTGTGAAAACAATTCCCAGCGTTCTGATCTGGAAGCGGAACATGGTTTTTCTTTATTTATCGAAGCGGATAACAAAAAATATCTTTTCGATACCGGGGCAAGTGATAAATATTTAAAAAATGCTAAAACACTTGGGATAGATATAACGAACATTAATAAAGTCATTCTATCACATAGCCACTATGATCATACCGGCGGTTTAGAATTGTTAGATGACAAAACAGTTTTTGTACACCAGCATTTCTTTAATAAAAAGTACAAAAAGATAAACGACCGGCATGAGTATATCGGCATAAAGCTTGATGAAACCGAGTATGAACTTGGAAATAGAATTAAATTTTTGAAGTTATGTACATTTTTTGTATTAGATGATAGCACAAGGCTTGTTTGTGATTTCTCAAAACAAAATAATCAAAATGATTTTTATATTAAAATCAATGACAGGTTTCAGCCTGATTATTTTAATGATGAAATTATCGTTACCTTTAACACTAAAAAAGGACTGGTTATTTTAACCGGTTGCTCCCATTCCGGAATTATTAATATAATAAATAAAGCAATTGAGATTAATAAGACGGATAAAATTTATACCTTGTTAGGCGGACTGCATCTCTCGAAACTGTCTGAAGGAGAAAATAAAAGCATCGCGGGAAAGCTTAACCGCTACAAAATAGCTAATATAGGAATATCTCATTGTACCGGTGATAAATTGTTAAAATACTTATCACCCGGCACAGCTTTTAACTTTAATACCGGGGATAAGTTTGAAATATAAATATAAGGAACTATTAATTATATGTTGGCAGACAAAGAATTTGAAAAAATAAATAATGCCAGGAAACTTCTTGGCTTAAATGAAATTACGACTATTAAAGAAATAAAGGAACACTATCATGATAGGATCAAACAAGCCCACCCTGACACGAACAGCAAAGACCCTGATTCACACTGGAAAACCGTGGAGATAATGAAGGCATATGAGTTAATCGCAAAATATTGCCAGAATTATAGATTCTCATTTAAGAAGGAAGATTATGTGAAACAAAACCAAAGGTCTTTTGATAAAACTTCTGATGCTGAATATGCAGCCTGGTGGAGGAATAATTACGGCAATGACCCTTTGTGGGGCCCGGGAGAACCGCAGGTATGATCGAACCTTTTGAACAATATGCGATTGAATATGATCATTGGTTTGAAAAAAATAAGTTTATCTATTTATCAGAGTTGGAATTAATAAAAAGTTTAATACCAAAAAAAGGCGTTGGCCTGGAAATAGGCATAGGGACCGGAAGATTTGCTGTGCCTCTAAAGATCAAAGTTGGTATAGAACTGTCAAATAAAATGGCGGAAATTAGCAGAAGCAAAGGATTGAATGTTGTGCAGGCGAAAGCTGAAAAAATACCATTTAACGACAATTTCTTTGATTATGCCCTACTGGTAACCACCATATGTTTTGTTGATGACATTAAAAAATCTTTTAAGGAAATATACCGCATTCTTAAACCTGACGGGGTAATAATAATAGGTTTCATTGACAAAAACAGCTATATGGGAAAAAAGTACCAAAGGGAAAAAACAAAAAGCAAGTTTTATAAACATGCCAGATTCTTCGATACGGATGAAGTTATCCGGCTATTAACAGAGAATAATTTTAAGGAATACCTTGTTAAACAAACTCTTTTTACAGGGCCGGACAACCTGACAGGAATTGATAAAATTGTTCAGGGCTATGGAAAAGGCAGCTTCGTTGGAATTAAGGCGATGAAATAATAGGAGGAAATATCATGGATAATATTAAAAATAAAATAATGATCATGAGCAATAAAGGTGGGGTTGGTAAAAGTACCGTAACGGCCGATATAGCAGCCCTATTAACAGCCAGGGGGTATAAAACAGGGGTAATGGATATCGACCTGCATGGGCCGTCACAGGCAAAGTTATTCGGACTAGACAATGTCCGACATACTTCTAACAAAGAAGGCAAAATAATGCCTTTTAAAACTAAGAGTGGCATTAACATAATTACCGTAGCCGGCCTACTTGAAAACGACAGCCAGCCGCTTATCTGGCGAGGTCCTTTAAAAACAGGCATTATAAAACGATTTATAAAAGATGTAATCTGGGATGAGGATTTGGATTATTTACTAATAGATTCACCTCCCGGCACAGGCGATGAGCCTTTAACCATAGGTCAGCTTATACCTGGCCTGGATGGCATAGTTATTGTAACTACTCCTCAAGAAATGGCCATTATTGACAGCAAAAAAGCGATTAATTTCGCTAATGCCATTAATGTGCCCATTTTGGGTCTCATTGAGAATATGTCCGGCTTGAAGTGCCCGCACTGTGGTGAGTTAATTGATTTGTTTAAAATTGGTGGCGGACAAAGAATCGCCAAGGAAATGAACATTGATGTACTCGGGGTACTACCCTTTGAAAGCTTAATAATGGAATCAGCGGAAAAAGGTAAATCATTTGTAGTAGAAGGGAAGACCCCGGCCGCGGATGAATTTCGCAAGATCGTTACGACCATAGAAACCAAGTTAAAGAAATAAGGTAAATATGACACACAAATTCAAGAGTGAAAATATAAGTAGGTTAGACAACCCCGAACGACGGGTAATATTGCCTCCAAAAAAGTTATTACAGGAATTGGGGCTAAAATCCAATGATCGAATGCTTGATGTTGGCGCGGGAATCGGCTATTTTTCTTTTCCGGCTGCGGAAATTGTTGGGGAATCAGGCAAGGTAACCGCTGTCGATACTTCCCCAGAAATGATAAAGGAGTTACAAGCACGAATCAGTAATGCTTCAACAAATAACATTGAAACTATTATTTCAAAAGAATATAGTTTTGGAGTTAGCGAGAATTATTTTGATTTTGTATTAATAAGTCTGGTTTTACATGAAATAGAAGGTAAACTACGATTTATAAAGGCGGCTCATGCCGCTTTAAAAAAAAGCGGAACCCTAGCTATTATTGAGTGGATTAGACAACCTACAGTAGAAGATCGTAATAGGCACGACCGTATTTCAAAAACAGATGCGATGCTTATTATTCCTCAAGCTGGCTTCACCAAAATAACCGATTATGACTATAATAATTTTTTTTATTATATAACCGCAAAAAAAATGACAAGATATCTTTAGGTGAGGGTTGGTTGATGTCTTCTATTTTTAGACAAAGTAATGCACTAAAATGGCTCACTATAATAATACTACTTGTACCCACGATTGCGTTTAGTCATCCCCATTTATTTGTTGATGTTGAGGCTGTTATCCATACCAAGAATGACAATATAACAGGTATACAATACGACTGGACCTTTGATGAAATGTTCAGCAGTACGATTTATATGGATTATGACACCGATCGCGACCAGCGGTTTTCTGCTGATGAAACAAAAAAACTTAAAACAGCAGCCTTTGACAATCTTAAAGAATTTAATTATTTTACTAAAATAAGCAGTTTAAAATTCAAAGAGGTTCAAAGTTTTACTGTCGGCAAGGGTGTCAGCACCTTACAGTTAAAAGATATACAGGAGTATTTTGGGCAGGATGCTGTCGGCAAACTTAAGACTTTCCTTGTTAGCAATAGCTACATAGATAATAAATATACCCTCCAAGATTCTTTTATAAAAGATAAAAAGAAAATATTCGCCTGGATTAGAAGTAATATAAAAGGCCAACCCGAGGATATTATACAATACTTAACCTTTAATACAGGTAGTAAAATTAAATACTCTTTTTTTCTACCCTTTATGTTCCCAGCGAAAGGAGCGAGTTTAAAGATAGTTGACGCATCTAACTTCACAGCATTGGAAGTAACAAGAGTGTCTTTTATTGAAGATAATAAGTATACATATAAAATTGCTGACAATTTAATCTCTATTATGGAGGTAAAAAAGTGAAAAAATTAATTTATATGTTCATATTAATAGCTTTTAGTTCAACCATGCTAATGGCCAATCCTTTTATGACCCTGCAGCCTGTTAAGTCCAGCCATGTTCCCGCTATATCCGATAATCAGATGTTAAGTATGATCAATCTGGCACAAAAACATTTAAAAGAAGAGCTGGTTGTTTTGAGTAAAAAAATAAAAACCGTTAGCTCTCCTAAATTCTGGATTATCCTGTTAGCCGTTTCTTTTATATATGGGGTTATTCACGCAGTGGGGCCTGGACATGGGAAAATCGTGGCCGCCAGTTATTTTATTAATACCACAAGCAGGTTTTATCACCCGCTTATATATGGAATTAGCTTTGCCTTACTTCATTCACTATCAGCTATAATTTTAACATTTGTAATATATTTTATTTTAAAACTGCCACTGATGTCTTCATTTTCATCTACCGGGGATATGGCTCTGGTTATCAGTTATGGCTTGCTTTTACTGATTGGGTTTTTGATGTTAGTTAAAGCATTTAAGAAACAAAATGATGAACAGGAATTTAATTTGACCAGATTATTATCGGTTTCAGCGATCTCAGGAATGGTCCCCTGTCCGGGAGCCCTCGTCATACTGGCTTTTTCAATTGCCCTGGAAAGCCTGATGGTCGGCATATCTTCGGTAATATTTATGGCTTTAGGAATGGCAGTAACCTTATCATTGGTGGGAATAGTGGTATCATTTGGAAAAGATTCAGTGCTTACAAAAATGTTCCGGGAAAAACCTGTTTATTTGAAGGCTCAAAGAGTTTTATCGGTTTTAGGGGCGTTATTAATTATAGTCATTTCAGGACTCTTTCTTCTAGCGACTATATCTTAAACATTATTACCATCGGGCAGTGTGACCTCTTACATCTACATGTATAAAAGGTCCATGTGCGCCATTGCCGGGATAGATGCCGATACCTCCTGATAGCTTTGGATATTTTGCTTCTACTTGCTCAGCAGCCTGAGCTATAATACGAGCATCTTTAATATCAACACAACCATCCTGATTCAAATCGCTCATCCAGCCTTTGTTATTGTTATCCACATAGATATCGGCAGCGTCCCCAAACATATGCCTGCTAAGCTTGCCACGTCCACGGGGATCACCAAATGTCGCGTTTGAATGGGGACTTCGAAAGCCACACATAATCGCAAGATTCTTAATGGCATATCCTTGCCTTGTTAACTCATCAATAATGAGTTCAAGCTTGTCTACAAGGCGAGGGTCAAGCACCAGATACTTTGGCCAGACATTTGCCTGGTCTTTATCCACAAAGTCACAAAGTTTAAAATGTCTGGAGATTCTTTGGTTAATGTTTTTCATCGTTACTTCGATAAAACCGGCGGGATTGACATAAGCAACGGGCATTGCTGAATTCTTCTCGTAGGGCCAGATCCCCATAAAACATTTACCGATACGACCATCTTTCTTGGATGAAAAAGGTAAAATAGTTATGAGTCTCAGTCTTTCCAGAACTTTATATGCTCCATTATTTTCAAGGAGGATCTGATATATTCCCGGTTTCTTGGGGGCCTTAAATTCTGTCGCAACAGATTCCTCCTCAGTATCTGAGAGATATTTTACTTTAAGTCCCGGTACAGGGTTTTGGACAATAAGAGAATCCGGTAAAGTGAATGTCGCTTCGAGTTTTCCGCTTGTCCCACGGAACATATCTTCAAGTAATATGGTACTGCTGCAAAAGCTAACTGTCCAAATAAAACAGATAATGATAGTAGCGGTTGTGATCCCCAAATGTCTACCCGTAAAGAACCTCCTTTATTTATACAATATTTCTTTACTTCCGTAATGAAATTAAAAGTGAAAGGCAATAAAAACCACCGCAAAATAATACCACCGTAGCTCCTGACGCGGAACCCAAATAATATGAAGTAATAAGGCCTGATATTCCTGACAGAAGGCTAATGGCAGTGGCAATAAAAACATAGTTTTTTATATTCTTTGCAAAATTGCGCGCAGCCGCAGCCGGCAGGATAAGCAGCGAGTTTATTATAAGAATTCCAAACAGACGAATAGAAAGCGTGACCACAACAGCCAGGAGCACCGCGAAACTTGTTTCGATCCAGAATACTTTAAGTCCGCGACTTCGGGCAATAACCGGGCTGAATGATAAAAGGAAGAGTTTGTTGCCCCAAAAGAGCCAGTATACCAATACTGCTATCTCAACAACCGCAAATTCAAAAAGTTGATGAGGTGTTACAGAAAGAATATCGCCGATAAGGTAGACAGTATATTTGCTAAATCCCGCGCCAAGACTGAGTATAACAACACCTGTCGCCACAATAACAGCGAAGATAACCCCCAGTACGGTATCTGAAGATGTTTTTGTTTTTGTTTTTAATATATTAATGAGAATCGCGAGGATCACAGCCAGGACCAGCATACTGAGTGTGGGATTTGCTAACCCTAAAATAACCCCGATGGCTATTCCGGTTAACGCGGAATGTCCAATTACATCTGAAAAAAAGGAAAGCCGATTGCTAACCACCAACGTGCCCATAAGCGCAAACATCGGCGTGACCAAAATTATAGCGATAAGGGCATGTTTCATGAACTCATAATTCAGCCAATCAAACATGGAGATCCCCCTCGGTATAAAGATGATGAGGATTACCCCATTGAACCATGTCAAAGGTCTTGATAAGCTCAGCATTAGCAAGAACATCGGCGGGTTTGCCTTGCGCTAAAATGTGGTGATTCAAAAAAACCATCGTATCGGCAAAAGCTGACACACCCTTAATATCGTGCGAAACAAGAATAATGGCCATATCCATTTTATGTCTTAACTCATCAACCAGTTCGTAAAATAAACCCAGTCCATTAAGGTCAATTCCGGAAACAGGCTCATCTAAAAGAAGCAGTTCAGGTTCGGGGGTTATAGCCATGGCAAGCAATACACGTTGAAGCTCGCCTCCTGAAAGAGTACTGATACATTTATCAATAAGTTTCTCAGCTTTTACACGAGAGAGTACATAGACAGCACGTTCTCTGATTTTTCCGGAAGTATGCAGCCAAACCGGGGCGCGTGTCAGAAGAACGCTCAAAACATCTAAAACACTAATCGGTGAGCCCGGGTCCAGATTTATTTTTTGGGGAACATAACCGAACTTCGGAGTTTTCAGATTACCTGTTCCTTTAAAATCAAACTCCAGTTTGCCTTGATATTTAATTTCTCCCAAAAGTGCTCTGAGCAGTGTAGTTTTACCGGCACCGTTAGGACCTACAATAGCCATAAGCTGTCCGCAGTGAATATGCAGATTAATGTCGTTCAAAACAGATTTACCCTCTAAGGATACGGACAGGTTTTTTATTTTGGTACAACAATGTTTACAAACTATATTTTCCATATTATTTCAAAGCCTTTTTCAGAGTTAGAAGATTAGCCCGCATTATGTTCAGGTAAGCATCTTTATCATAAGCGCCGGTTACAGCCGGATCCAGTACATAGACCGGGATATGAGTTTCAGCGGCAATTGTATTGGCGGCTGTGCCTGAATACTGCGGCTCGGTAAAAATAGCCCTGGCCTTGTGATTACGAATGATCTTGATAGTATCCACAAGTTCCCTGGCCGAAGGTTCACTTCCAGGTTCACGCTCTATAACAGTGGCAATTTTTAGCCCAAACTCCTGAGCGAAATACGGGAACGCTTCGTGAAACGTAATGATGGCTGTACCATGAAAAGGAGCTAACTCCTGTTGCATTTTTGTTTCCAGTTTTTGAAGTTTGGCAACATATCGATCAGCGTTTTTGTGGTAGAGAGCAGCATGCACAGGGTCATATTTTGCGAGTCCATCCGCGAGGTTCTGCACCTGGGTTTGCGCTAACGCGACATTTACCCATACATGAGCATTGTCTTGAAAAGGTTTAATCCCTTTGGTTGTAATAACCACCGCAAGTCTGGAATTTGTTTTTACGGCCTGGTCCAGAAAACTTTCCATTCCCAGCCCATTGGCAATAAAAATATCAGCATGGGCAATACGTTTCATATCATCCGGAGTCGCTGAGTAGTCGTGCAAACATCCGGTCATGGGCCTGGTAAGGTTTTCAAGAATAACACCAGGCACTCCATCGGTCACATTCATTGCCATAATATAGACAGGATAAAACGAGGTTAATATCCGCACGGGTTTAACCTCACCCTGGGCAACGCTCATGAATAAACCGATACCGAGCAGAATCAAAATAATCTTTTTCAAACTGCTTTCCTCCCCTGTTTATTACATTCCCGGCAATAACCGTTTACCTGAAAAATATGCGACTCAATTTTCACCTGATAGTTAAAAGCAGCTTCTATTGTCCGTACAGGACATGTGGGTAGCTCAAAAACTTTTTTACAACTGTTACAAACAAAATGATGGTGATGGTCTCTGTCGTGGCATCGGTAATAGTGAAGTTGACGATTTTCAGTTAAGATGACCTGAGCTTTCCCCATGCCGGCAAGGCTCTCAAGATTCCGATAAACTGTGGGCAGTCCGATTTTTATAAACTTTTCTTTCAGCTTCATCCATATTTGCTCGGGTGAAAGATAAGTCTCAGAGTTTTCTAACAGGTCAAGAATAGCCCGACGTTTGGGTGTGGATTTATAAAGTCTGGCAAGCATAGGTCTGACTGTGTTTTCTATTAAAATGTGATCTTTGGTAATACAGGATCATGACTGATCCGGCCAGGACATTGAGCGCAAAAACCTGTAATTCAAGAGCAAGAGAAACAATCATGGATCCAATTTAAACAGAAATGATTTCTATTTGCAAGCTTTTTATAGGCTTAACGAATAACAGGCCGGGAATGAAAGGATTGTTCGGAAAGCTTAATAAATCAGGGTTAACTTGCCGGTCTTAACACCTTTTATGATGGACAGGGCATTGGATAACTGTTCGAGTTCTTTGATCGATCCCTTTACCACAATTACTTCCATACAGTTGTGATGATCTAAATGAACATGCATGGAAGAAATAATAGAACCCTGAAAATTGTGTTGAATATCGGTCAATTTGCTCGACAATTCCGGCACATGATGGTCATAAACCAGGCTGATTGAACCCCTGGCCTGAGATTGCAAGTCCCGGTGTTCTTCGGAAATAATTTTTTCTCGTATTAAATCTCTTATTGCTTCCGAACGATTACTGTATCCCTTGTTATGAATATAACCGTCAAACTGCTGCTGCAGCTCTTTATCTATTGAAATGCCATAACGAATAACCTTATCCATCAGCTATATACTAGCACTGATTATCCGATAAAAAAACTTTTAAAATATCAGTATTACTATTTTATAAATCGTGTTATCATTTATTTAACACGTGTTGTTCAAGTTTAAACTACTACATCAATAAAGGAGGAAAGCTATGCATATACCTGATGGCTATCTGAGCCCATCAACCTGCGCGGCATTTTATGGCGCCATGGTCCCGGTATGGATGACCGCGTCCTACAAGGTGAAACAAAGCTTGAAAGCGAGACAAGTGCCCTATTTGGCAATCGGGGCCGCGTTCAGCTTTGTAATTATGATGTTCAATATACCGATACCGGGAGGATCAACCGGTCATGCGGTTGGCGGAAGTTTGGTGGCAATTTTGTTAGGGCCCTGGGCTGCGTGTATCGCGATTACTGTCGCGCTGGTCATTCAGGCCCTTTTGTTCGGGGACGGAGGAATAACCGCTATTGGCGCGAATTGTTTCAATATGGCGTTCGTACTTCCGTTCGCAGGCTATTTTGTTTACAAGCTGCTGAGCGGGAAGTCTACGCCCGGCTCAAAACGACGAGTGTTTTCTGCCGGTATCGGCGCTTATGCGGGTATTTGTCTGGCAGCGGCTATAGCGGGCCTTGAGTTCGGCATACAACCGCTGCTGTTTCATACAGCTTCCGGTCAAGCGTTATATAGTCCTTATGGAATAAAGGTTGCTGTGACTGCGATGGCAGGCGAACACCTGATTTTATTCGGCTGGGTAGAGGCAATCGTAACCGCGCTGGTAATTAACTATCTTCAAAAACATGACGATGTATTCACAGGAGAACCATCATGAACCAAATTAAAAAACTATGGATCGGTCTGGGAATATTTGCTGCATTGTGTCCCTTAGGATTAATTTTACCTGCTCATTTTAAAGCCGGTGACGCCTGGGGTGAATGGGGTCCTGAAACCATACAAAAGCTTGCAGGATATGTACCTTCCGGGTTTGCGAAACTCTCGGAACTATGGAAGGCCCCGCTTCCGGATTACAGCTTTATCGGATGGGAAGAGAAGCCTCTTCAACTGCTTGGCTTTTCATATATTGTGTCGGCAGTTGTTGGCATAGCGGCGGTAGCGGTAATAACTTACGCAATAGGCAAATTTCTCAAAAGAAAAGAAAACCAAGGAGAATTATGATGACAAAAAAACTGCTAATTTTATTACTTACTTTAGGCGTTGTCTTCGCAGCAAGACCGCTAACAACAGATGACCCGGGCACTCAGCCCGGAGATACTTATGGCTTTGAGTATAATTACAATAATATAGATACGCATACCTTTACTTTTAAAAGAGGAATGAGCGACATCTGGGAAATTGACCTTAATATATCCCATAAAACCGATGGCAGTAAATTCCCCTGCGACATGTCTGTGCTGAATAAATATCGTTTTGCCGATAAGGTCGGCGGAATGGTAGATATGGGATTGGCGTTGAATCTTGGCAAAGACAAAGACGGGGACTCCAGCGCGCAACTTATATGGTTGAACACGGCCTCCCTGGATAATCTGCAGTTCAACTTGAACTGGGGTTATGAAGCCGGCAATCAAAGCTGGTCCAGCGGACTGGCTATTGATGCTCATATTATTCCAGGTCTGTTCGATATTGTGGCTGAATACCGTTCCGACGAAGGAGCAAAAAGTTATCTTGCCGGATCCCGTTATTTTCTGGGCAATATTTTATGGGACCTGTCTTTTACCTTTGATCCGGATAGTGATCCGACTTACAAAAGCACAGCATTCGGTTTAACATACAACTTCTAATGGTATTTCGCAGTATAAAACTCCCCCTCCGGAAACATGATTTTCTGGAGGGGTCTATCCTTGGCGCGATTTCTTTTATTAAAGAAGCCACACTTTACGAGGAATATGCTGCTCGCCCTGCTTTTCTCCAGACGCTTGACCCGCGTATTAAGGTAGTATCGTTTTTGTTTTTACTTATGCTTGCTGTTCTTTTGAAGAACAATGTTCTTATCGGATGTATCTACTGCTTTTGCCTCATGCTCACCTTTATCGCGGATATTCCCCTGCTGTTTTTTCTTGGAAGAACCTGGCTGTTTATTCCTTTATTTTCTCTGTTCATGGTATTTCCCTCTCTCTTCAGTTTTATAACACCGGGAGCAAGTCTCTGGTCAATGAACCTGGGGGGAGTAACTCTATCCATAACCAAATCAGGACTAGCGGGGGCATTATTGTTTGTCACACGTATCGCGACGACTGTTTCATTGGTGGTTTTACTTTCTCTGACAACACGTCATACTGAACTGCTCAAGGTACTTCGTACTTTTAGGGTACCCCAAATCTTTGTGATGACATTATCCATGTGTTACCGGTACATCTATCTTTACGCAACCATTGTTGAAAATAGCTTCACAGCTATTAAGAGCCGGGTAGGCAAGGTGACTCAGCACAAACGAGGTCAACGGCTTGTAACCGGGAGTATGGCTACAACCTGGAGACGTTCGGTACGTATGAGCGAAGAAATATATAACGCCATGCTGTCCCGAGGCTACACCGGGAACCCTGTTATATTGACACAGCATCAGACAAAGATTGCAGATTGGCTTTGGCTGCCGGGAGTCATTATATTTGGTCTGATCCTGATGAAATTGGAGTATCAATGGTAAAACAACCGCTGTTTCAGTTAAGGGATGTAAGTTACGCATATCCAGGCAAACAAATCGCGCTGAGCCATATCAATCTGAATATTCATCAGGGCGAAAAACTGGCCGTTATCGGTGCTAACGGGACCGGGAAATCAACGCTGCTCAGTTTGCTGGATGGTCTGATATTTCCTTATGAAGGCAGCTGCGCTTTCCTGGGGAGCTCATTAACAGAAGAAAGTCTTAATAAAAATCCTTTTGAATTTCGTAAAAAAGTGGGGCTGGTTTTCCAAAATGCGGATATTCAACTATTTTGCTCCACTGTTCAGGAAGATATTGCGTTCGGTCCGCTTAATCTGGGTGTTGATAAAAAGGTTGTTCAGGAACGTATTCGGTTGTTAGCAAAAATACTGGACATCGAACATTTACTTCATCGGGTCCCATTTCAACTGAGCATCGGAGAAAAACGAAAAGTGTCCATTGCCTCTGTCCTGGCTATTGAACCGGATGTGTTGCTGCTGGATGAGCCGACAGCAGGGCTTGATCCTCATACTGTCAGGCATATTATTGACCTTATCCATAAAGCTAATGAACAGGGCAAAACAATTATTACGGCGACACATGATATGCAGATTGTAAATGAAATAGCTGATAAGGTGATAGTGTTCGGAAGGAATAACTCCATCATTCGTAACGGTCCGGTTGAAGAAATATTGCACGACCGGGAGTTCCTGGAAAATAACAATCTCGTACATATTCACAAACATATCAGTAAGGGAAAGCCGCATATACATCCTCATGAAAATTGACGGACAGCTTAAATTCCTCTCCACTCAAACTGGTTTTTCTATGCCTTTATAACATTATCAATCCGGCTAAAATATTTACCAACTCTTTTCAATTTCAACAGCTCCCCTGATAGTTATTTAAAAAAATATGTTTAAAAATAGTTTTCCCGGGGAACAATAATTACTGATTAAACTTATTGGAATATTTTTTATAAATGGAGGAAAAAATGGCAGACATTAATACAAATTGGAGCGTAAACACAGCAAAAAGTCCGGGATTAACACCTTTTGATAAAACCGGTGAAGCAGGTAAACCAGATGGTGTTTTTGATGCAAAGGATGTTGAAAGAATGTCTTTAGCAGAAATTAAAGCAGCGCAAATTGCTGTTGATAAAGATCCTGTTCTGACAAAGCCTCAAAAAGAAACAATAGGACTTTCGTTAACAATTGCAGCTTTTGCAAAAGATCCTAAAATAATAGAATTAATGAAAGAAATAACAACAAAATCTTTCAATAATCCGACAAAAAATTTAGATAATTATGGTACATCAAAAATGAATATGCTGTAAATTATCTTTAATCACACTATATTTATATAGTTCAACAGGTCAACCGGTTTTTCTAACAATATATTTACACCTGCGGCCCGCAGCACGGCGGCAGATGTATAGCCCCAAAGACACGCGGCAGGAATATTGCCGGCGTTACGGGCTGTTTGGATATCAATAAGGCTGTCTCCGGCAAAGATTATTTGGCCGGGCGCAAGCTGCAAATCCGCGGCAATGCTCAGAGCAGCTGCAGGGTCGGGCTTGATAGGTACATCTACTCTGGCTCCCCATACGGACTCAAAATGATGAGCCGGAAAATATTTGTTGATCATTATTCTGGTAAACTCATCCAGTTTGTTGGAAAGCACAGCCAGCTTTATGTTTCTTTGCCGCAGTTCTGTGAGCAGAAGGTCAATCCCCGGATAAGGCCTGGTCTTAACAGCATAATTGCTGCCATAAACATGACGCATTTGCTGCAGACACCGCTGCACGGTTTCCGGATCCCTGTGCGGTTCGGGCAAAGCGCGACGGACCAGTGTGTCCAGCCCTTCACCTATAAAATCGCGATAAGCCCCTACCGGATGCAGCGGAAAACCGCAAGTACTCAAAGCGGCGTTCATGGAATCGGCAATGTCATCAAGAGTATCAAGCAAAGTGCCGTCCAAGTCAAAAATAATTGCTAACGCCTGCATAAAAACATTCCGGAATCTTTGGTTACCTCAATTATTTTGCGTTCTCCCAGTATCTTATTCAGGTAGTCGCGAAAAGGTTCCACCTCTTCGGTTTTTAATACAACAAGACCTTCGCGCATGTTGTTAAAAGATAAATAATAATTAATTATAGCCTGGGCTTCGTCTATTTTGAGCCTGTCCTCGAACCTGTATAACGTTACATTGGGAAAAAATGGTTGCAACTGGGCCTGACCGTTCTCCAGCGAAAAAGCGAATTCTCCGGAGCTGTACTCGCGGTTTTGTTTGGCCAGAAAATCTTTTAAGAGCAAGTTCAGTTCCCACATGTCCATTTTGCCCATGGTGGAAGCCACAAATACCCCGTCATCTTTTAGTACCCTGTAAATATCGGCCAGGGCTTTGGAACGATTGTCTAGATGATAAAGCATATTGTTGGCCAGGATGATATCAAACTCTTTGTCCGGCGAATCTATGTCCTCGGCATTTACTACCCGGTATTCAAATTTCTGACGCAGGTTGGATAAAGTTTTGCGGGTAACTTCCAGCATTCCAGCGGAATAATCCGAAAGTATTATTTGCCAGCCCGGCGGTATCTCGTTACGGTTAGCCAGCCAGAACAATCCAGTGCCGCAGCCTAATTCCAACACCCGCAGATTTTCCTTCTGAGGAAAATGCTCGAATATCCATTTAAACTTGGACTGGGGATTGGTCTTGAATTTACGGTTTATATAAAGACGGGCCTCGTATTTAGCCGAATCAGCATATTGATCTTCACTTAACATACACCTAATATCTCACAGGATACGCAAGGAAATCAAGAATATTTTGAGTAATCCCCGGCACGAAAAACGCGCCGGGGAAATGAATGCTCAGGCTGTTACCGTAAGGGTGGAAGACCCTGTATCGTCGTTATCGGACTCAGTGTCCAGGTTTGCAGACGAAGTAGCGGAACTTGTGCCGTCGTTTTGACTTTTTTCAAGCTGTTTCAGCAGGTAGGCTTCCAGTTCCTGCTGGCTGATTTTGCCGTCCTGATTGGTATCGATAGCGGAAAAAGCTTTGCTGAGCGACTTAGACGAAGTAGCGGCGGAAGCCCCCCCCTGAACTCCGCCCTCACCTCCCGGTCCACCTTTGCCGCCTGCACCCTCAGGCGGTTTATGATTTTTCATCATGCTGGCAAACTCATCTTTGGAAATAGAACCATCTCCGTCGGTGTCGGCTTCAGCAAACATCTGGTCCATACCCGGACCTTCACCGGATTTGGACGCCGGCATATTAGCGGCCATCTGCTCCATTTCCGTCCGGCTCAGTTTGCTGTCTCCGTCCGTATCGTTTTTCAGCATCTGGCTCCACATCCTGGCTGCCATATCGCTGGCCGAAGAACTGATATCATTTACCATTTGTACCCTCCTTTCAAGCTGTATATTCTGAATACAAAGCACTGCTGTAATTGGACATACCAGCTGAATATGTATTCAGATAAGCTTGCAGTTGTTGCATTAACAAGTTAGAAAAATTGTCAAATTCGTCCTCACTGATCTTGCCGTCTCCGCTGGTATCAATAGCTGAAAAAAGATCAGCCGATTTGGTTCCGGAAACAGCGGATGCGCTTGTAGTGGAAGTACTGTCCGTATCGGTCTGGGCCAGCATTGCTTCCCAAAGCTTCTGCTGCAATCCGGATAGAGACGTCCCGCTGCTCAGCGGGTCGTCAGTAGTGCCTGACTCTGCAGCCGGAGGTGGCGGCGGCGGAGCCTCTCCCCCGGAAGGTTTATGGGCCTCCATGAAAGTGCTGAATTCAGCTTCGCTCATTTTCCCATCCTGATCTGTATCTATCCGGGCGAAAAGATCATCTGCTTTAGATGCTGTTTCCGAAGACGAAGAGGTGGAAGAAAGCGCGCTTTCCAGCTCTGATTTACTTATAGCGCTGTCTCCATCTTTGTCAGCCTGTGACAATATGGACTGCCAGATTTTTTCCTGCATATCAGAAATGGATGTTCCCCCTCCATCTTGTGGTCCTGGCGGTTTGCGCGTTTTCTGATACGTGGAAAACTCGTCTTGAGAAATCATGCCGTCTCCATCTGTATCCGTTTGAGAAAATATTTCATCAAAGCTTGGAGCACCACCTGGAGCTGCCGGCATATTGGCAAAAGCTGTCTGCATTTCCGCCTTGCTCATTTTGCCGTCCCCATCGCTGTCATTTTTGATCAATCTGTTCCACATTCTGGTTGCCATATCGTTCGCGGAAGAACCGATTGAACCTATCATAAAATCCCCCCCTTAAATATTTTTTCTTCCGTGAATGGCTAAATTGCCTGTCCTGGTAATTAAAATAATAAAATCACACCCCCTTTCCGCTTTTTTTATCAATTTCCAACACAGACAAAGATATGCCTTATGTGGTTTAAATCCAATTTCTTCCGTGAAATTTGCGGGAGCTATTGTCCCAAAAAACTACCTGTACTCTTATGTAGATAATATGAATATAAAAAAATCTGTCAATATAAGTATTCATCGAAAGAACAGGCAGTTTATAATTGGAACAAAATTCGTTTTCAGGAGTCTAAAACTTAGATTATATTATAAGTTGGAGGCAAATTATGAGCAGTACAGCAAACCTTTCTCCGATCGAATCGTCCGATATTATCAAAATTAATCAGCCGGGTATTTTGTCCGCTGTGAATGGAACCGATTCCACTGCACCGGAACATAAAAAATTCGGAGATATTATTGCCAGGCTTTACCAAAAAATAGACAGCAATCAGGATGGTACCGTAGATGAAACCGAATTACTTAAATTTCTGGAATCACACAGAAAAGATGAAAAGGACCATCACGGACACCTTCCACCAGTGGGCATTATGCCGCCGCCACCTACTCCAGAGGTCCTGCTGACAGATATAAATATGAACAATAGTACGTCCGGCGCTACACAGGCAACTTAGAAAATTTTGGTAGTATAATATTTTAAATGGCGGCTGATGAAGAGTTAGTAAAAATAATTAAAGAAGGCAATATCGAGGCTTTTTCTGAATTGATAGATCGTTTTGAAAACAAAATTTACAGACTGGCCGTGGGTTATACCGGCAACAGCTCGGACGCTGAGGATATTACACAGGAGGTGTTCATAAAAATTTATAACAACATTAAAAATTATATGCTGGAGTCCAGCTTTTCCACCTGGGTTTACCGGATCACAGCCAATACCTGTAAAAGTTTTCTCAAGCGCAGAAAAATAATCGGGTTTATATCTCTGGACTGGCTTTACGATTCAAGGCAGCATAAAGTTCCGGTAGAGCCGGCCGGTTTTGAAAAAGATGTTGAAAACCGGGAAACCCTGGACAAATTTTATTCGGCGCTGGCAGTTCTTCCCGACAAATATAAAGATGTACTGGTATTGAGGGAAATAGAAGAATTGGACTATCAGCAAATAGCCGGTGTTACCGGACTATCCATAGGGACAGTAAAATCCAGGCTCTCCAGAGCAAAAGAAAAAATCAGGGTAAAACTGAGAAGACAAGGTGAAATATAATGATAGATAAAACCAAAAATATAGAAAAATACTTTAAACACATCAGAAGCGCTACTCCGTCCGCAGACCTGAAGTACAGGATTATGAACAGGATCACAGAAAACCAACAGACAAAAATTCTTTTTAAACCTTTATTTATGGCCACTGCTGTTTTTTTACTGGTGTGTTCATTTTCCCTTCTGTCCTCTCCATACAAGCAATTAACCGCTGAAAGTTATGTTTATCATCTCTATCAACCCAAATCTTATTTTGAACATTTGATCTTATCGGGTAAAATGTCTGATGAGTTTACCATGATGACAATGATGTATGAGCTTTAAAATGATGACTAAAAAATTTTATATCTATCTGGCTTTGTATTCCTGTTTGATACTGGCTATAGGTTTGGTTTCAGGCCGGAACAGTTTTTATTTTTTTCCACCGGAACATTTCCAGGGCAGACCAGGCGGGCCTCCGCCTCGTCACCATGGCGGCGAGGATTTCCTGCGCAAAAAAATGGCACGGGACCTGGGGCTGTCGCAACAACAACAGCAACAAATAAATGAAATCTTTAAAAAATATAAACCTGAAATGGAAGAGAATATGGAGCGTACCAGACAGGAATTTGATGCCCTGAATAAAAAAATCCAGCAGGAAGTTGATCTGGTTTTGACTCCGGCTCAAAAAGAAAGGTTCAACAAAATACACTTGAGGGAACGCGGAGGTTTCAGGCCCCCTCCCCCTCCGCCGCCACCACAATAATTCTATAAAATAAAATTCTTTTAGGAAAAGAATGCAAATTAAAAAACTTTTGGGAAAAGTTTTCAAAACTCTATTCTCTTTTCTTTGTCATCGCCACAAAGAAAAGAGAGAAAAGAAAATGCTAGGCGCTATGCTTCAGAGCCTTGAATTGTAGCAACTCATTATGCTAACAGGCAAACTCGGCATCCTGCCTCGATTGCCTTAGCCCGTCTGTCCTGACGGGCTTACGCTGCATTCGTTGACAATTCTAAGGCTCCTTCGCTATGCGCCGGAAAAAATACGGAATACACATTCTGTTCATCCGATAGGGCCATTTTACGAGGCTTTCGCAATGGTGCGTTTAAAAATACAAATGCAGACAATTCTACGGCTCTTTCACTATGCGCCGGGGGGAATACGGATAAAAGTGAAACGTGAAGGGTGACGGGTGAAGGGTGAAGGGTGATGGGTGAAGGGTGATGGGTGAAGGGTGATGGGTGAAGGGTGAAGCGTGAATCGTGAATCGTGAAAGGTGAAAGTTGAAACGTGAAAGGCGTCATACTGAGCCTGACGAAGTATGACGAAGGGAAATGAAGGGAGAAAGACGAAGGTTAGATTTAAGTTGTCTTAAAAGCAATGATGTTTGCAGGGCGAACGCCTACAGTTATGGTATCTGAAAATTGTCTGAACTCGCGAGCAGGGTAAAACCCGGCCCAGGCATCACAATCAGAACAAACAGGGAAATAACCATAA
>JAQURL010000020.1 GCA_028715625.1 Candidatus Margulisiibacteriota bacterium
AAAAAAGGAATTACAGTTGTCAGATGATGATTATCGCAAGATATTGCATAACATTGCAGGTGTTACAACCTCCAAAGACCTGGATGAACAAAAGTTCAGGAAGCTTATGCATTATTTTGTTCGAAGCAAATACTACAAGCTCAACCAGAACGGATTGACGATAAAACAAAAATTGTATGTCCAGTATTTGGGTAACCAGCTTAAATGGACAGAAGAACATCTGAATAATTTCATCAGGAAATATTATAAACAGAATAACCTTAATGAAATTTCCAAAAAAGATGCTTCAAAGCTTATAGAATCCTTAAAAAAAATAATTGAAAAACATTAAAGTGAAAACATAATTGTTATAAATTTGGTAAATAGTATATTATTTAAATATGTTTAATAAAACTAAACAAAAAAAACTTGTTGAAAATCCCGTAAAGAGTGAATGCGCTTTACATGCTGCCACTCTGAATACCGCTGGAAAACCCGGCGATTACGTTAAAATTACACTTTTTAGCTACTCTGAAGATAAATTTGAAGAAAAAGAACTGAAAGAAGTTAGGGAATATCTTGATTACAAAGAAAAGAAGAGCATTTCCTGGATAAACATTGACGGGGTTCATGACCATAAAATAATAAAAGACGTGGAAGAAATGCTGGGCTTGCATCCTCTTGTTATCGAGGATCTGACCAATACTTCGCAAAGGCCGAAATATGAGGACTTCGGAGATTATATTTTTATACTGTTAAAAATGTTGGAGGATAATAAAGAAAGGAACGAAATAGACATTGAACAGGTTAGCCTGATAATAACCAAAGACCTGGTTGTTTCCTTTCAGGAAGATAAAGAAGGAGATGTTTTTGAATGTATCCGCGACAGGATCAGGAACAATCGCGGGAAAATAAGAGCCCTGAAGGCAGACTATCTGGCCTATTCATTAATTGACGCAATAGTTGATTATTGTTTCAGTATTTTGGAAAAAATCGGAGAAACTATTGAAGAAATGGAAACTGATATTATTAAAGATCCTGATATAAAAACAATAGAATCAATACATAAGTTAAAAAGAGAAATAACCTATTTAAGAAGATCAATCTGGCCCTTAAGAGATGTTATAAATGAATTTTTAAGAGAGGAATCCAGTATCGTTTCAGAATCAAGCAAAGTATTTATACGGGATGTATACAATCATACAGTTCAATTAATCGATATTATTGAGACATGCAGAGATATGGTTACGGTTTTACTGGATATTTATGTAACCAGCATAAATAATAAGCTGAATGAGATTATGAAAGTTTTGGCTGTAATTGCTACGATTTTTATGCCATTAAGCTTTATTGCCAGTCTTTATGGTATGAATTTTAAATATATGCCCGAACTTGGCTGGCATTTCGGTTACCCCATGGCCCTAACCATCATGGCTGTTATTTTTATTTCTATGCTTGTTTATTTTAAAACCAAGAAGTGGTTTTAGTGAAGATAGTTTATGGCTACCATTGTTTTACTGACAATTTCTAACATCTTCATGACAGTGGCCTGGTATGGGCACTTGAGGTTTACGAAATCTCCTATATGGATAGCTATTTTTGTTAGCTGGATAATAGCCTTTGCCGAATACTGCTTCCAGGTGCCGGCCAATCGTATCGGATATGCACACTTTAACGCGGCGCAATTGAAGACCATCCAGGAAGTTATCAACCTGGTTATTTTTTCTTTTTTTTCAGTCCTTTATCTGAAAGAAAGCTTTAAATGGAACTATTTAGTTGGTTTTGCTTTAATTGCGGTAGCGGTGTTTGTAATTTTTAAGAAATGGTAGGGCTGCCTTAACCTAACCCCGGACCAAGGGCCAATCCTCTCCTGAATGGAGAGGGTTTTAACGAGCCGAATATCCTTCTCTACTTTATTTTTATTGAAACGTCCCGGAAATTTTTTCGATAAGTTTATGATAAAAAGGTTTTAAAATGCTAAACACTAAAATAATCGCTATTCTTGCAAATACAATACCAATTCTGAAGCTACCCACAGCCAGGATTAGTCGTGAGCATTTTAACGGTATCCCACAGCAGCATCTGGAAACCTTTTGGGCTATGTTTTCCGAATATCCGGAATTGCTGGATGAGGATGGCAATATTAACCTGACTTCAGATAATTTTTCTCAGATATATGATTGGCTTCAGGCAAAAATTGTTAGCACTGTTAAAATAACCATAACAGACGAAATCAGGAAATTTACGCAGCGCTACAATAAGTTTTCATATAGTAGCTCCAGAAAAGAGTTAAGCGTTAAGGGTGAAATTACGGAAGAGGAAGCCGGTGAACTGGAAAGCCTGGAAATAAAGCAAACAGATAAAAAAGCTTTAATGGAACTGATTAGATTATCCGGAGAAATAATTCCCGGACAGGAAATTTATAACATGATACTTAAAGGACAACGACAAATATTCGACAAGATGATTTTAGGGGATCCGGGTAAAACCCTGGTGTTATTCTGGCAGGAAGGTTGCTACCCATGCAAGTCAGCTATCAGACAACTTGATGAGCATAAGAGCTATCTTTACGGTGATATTAAAATTTACATTGCTGCCATCGAAGACAACATTTTACCCCATAAAGATTATAAGGATGTAATTAGGGGTACACCTGCTTTTTTATATTTTGAAAAAGGAGAACTTCAAAAAACTATATTGGGTTGCAGATCAATGAAAACGTATGCTGAGGAGTTTGATTTTGAGATTATCGGTCTGCCTGAGGATTTTTATGGTTATAAAGAGCCTGAAACCAAAACACAGGGAAAATCTGAAAAACAACCATGGTATGTAAGACTTAAAAGATTTATTTATAGATAATTGTTTTTATCCAATCCAAGATATAGTTAAAAACCTTAGCTTTTTCTAGCTCATTATGCAGTTCATGATAGTAACCATTCCATAATCTAAAAACACAGAGCTTTCCGGCCTTTGAAGCGAATTCTTCGCTTGCGGGCGCGGATGTAATATGGTCTTCGCTGCCATGTAACAGGAGCAAGGGCAGGCATAAATTTGATGAATTTTTGATAGCCCATTCTCCAGCCTTCATGAATCCGGTATAGCAGCGCGCTGAAATGCGATCATGTACCAGCGGATCAACCTTGTAAGCCTCAATAACCTGAGGATCATGTGATATAAAATCAACTTCCAGGCCAGAAGGCATGGTGAGTGACGGCCAACAGAAATTTATAAACTGGGCCAGCCATCGTTTCCAAAAAGCTGGCTTAAAGGCGAGCCGCAGCTCAGGGCTGGTGGCTATAGCTCCGGCCAGCTCGGGCTTGTAACGCAAAATATAGTTTATCGCCAGGTTGCCTCCCAGACTATGACCATAGAGAATAAAAGGAAGATCAGGGAATTTTTTACGGCAAATATCAATAAAAATTTTCAGGTCCTTCATCCAGTTTGAATAAGAGGGCGTATGCCCGCGCTTTCCTTCGGACTTGCCATGCCCGCGAAGGTCAAAAGCCATAATACAAATATTGTTAGCCGTAAAAAAGGCGGCCAATTCTTCATATCTGCCGCTATGTTCACCAATCCCATGGACCAAAATAATAACAGCTTTCGGGGTTGTTTCCGGCAACCAACACCGTGCCGAAAGATTTATTCCGTCTTCAGCTTTAAAGGTAAAATCCTGGTTGTGCATCTACTCTCCGGTTACAATCAGGGAGATATCCCCTAAAAGTTCTTTATTTTCAATAATCGCGCTCAAAACCGGTTTTATTTCGAAATGAAGGGTTTTAATTTTACGCATAAGAGCGGGTATTTCCTTTAAAGGCACTTTTTGAGCGGTTTTTACCGGGATTTGTTCTATACCGTTTGCTGTATTTAGTTTTACGCTGGTGGTAATTATTCTTTTCGGAGTAATGATCTCATCAAGGCAAAAGTCTATACCACGTTTGCATTTGGCGCCCGTTACCCGGCCATTTTCTACCCGGCACTCGCAGGAATTGGGACAAACAATACAGATTATTTTGTTATCAGTAATGATTTACTCCTTCTTTGTCAGCTATTTTTTTGCCCAGTTCTTCAGCCTCTTTTGTAGCTTTATCAGCCAGATCATGGATATAAGCCGCATTACCGATTACAAAAAGGTTTTCATCGGGTTCCAGCCCTGCATCAACAAGCAGATCCTTTTCTGGAATAAGACCAACTGAAAAGAGGATGGTATCACAAGCCAGACTTTTTTCTGTTCCGTTTTGACGATCAATAAAACGAATACCTTCAACCCGGTTTTTTCCTGCTATCTCCAGAAGTTCATGTTCGCATAGCAAAGGAATATTGAAATCATCAAGGCACTGAATCTTGTTCCTGATAAGCCCGGACAAGTTTTTGTTTATTTCCAGCACAGCCAGGACTTTCGCTCCTTCCAACGTCAGTCGTCGCGCCATGATCAGCCCGATATCGCCGGACCCGACAAGCACAACCTTTTTGCCCGGCAGCAAACCATGCAGGTTAATCATTTCCTGGGCAAGACCGGCTGTAAAAATACCGGCCGGCCTGGTACCCGGAACAGTAAGCATCTCGCGGGTCCGTTCCCTGCAGCCCGTAGCCAGCACAAGGTACTTGCCCTGTGCGCTGAATTCACCGCTTCGGTTTATATAAGTTACAATGTTCGGACTTTCCACCTTCACAACAAAGCTGGATGTAACAATTTCGATATCAGCTTCCAGAAGAAGTTTTCTGTAGCGGGCAGCATATTCCGTCCCCGTAAGCTCCTCTTTGAAATAATGCAGGCCAAAACCAATATGGATACATTGGTTTAATATGCCGCCAAGTTTTGCCTGTCTTTCAATCAGAAGGATTTTTTTTAGCCCGGCCTGATAAGCACTGTAAGCTACTGCCATGCCTGCTGGTCCGCCGCCGATAACAATCAGATTATAAGACAACATTTGTGCCTGCACCTCTTTTGGTAATGTCTGAGTAAGCAATACCCAGTTCTTGCCTGAGTATAGTCATAATTTTCATGGTGCAAAACGAACCATGACATCTACCCATCTGGCAGCGGGTGCGAAATTTGATGCCATCCAATGTTTTAGCGCCCCGGCGTACAGCTTCTTTAATCTCAGCCCTGGTAACCAGCTCACAGCGACAAACAACTTCACCGTAATCAGGGTCTGCCAAAACCAGCTCATTTCTTTGCTCATGGGTCATATCCCGGAAGCGCGGTATTGCTTGGCGAAAAGGCTGGAAACTATCCTTATTTTCAGGTCGCAAAGTTTGTCTTATCATGCTTACAACCATTTCGGCTATGGCAGGTGCTGCGGTAAGCCCGGGAGACTGTATGCCCAGGCAGTTGATAAAGCCCTCCTTGTCCTCTCTTATATGAAAATCATCTGTGGTGGCTACGGGCCGAAGCCCGGCAAAGCTGGCAATGATAGTTTTTTCGTGAATAGCGGCAATAAGTTCCTGAATGCTTTTAATGACTTTTTGTTTGCCTTCAACGGTTGTGCTTAGGTCGGTTTTATCCTGAACATCCTCGGCAGTGGGCCCGATCATGGTGTTATGGTCAACAGTTGGAATTATAAGGATACCTTTGGAGTGTTCTTTGGGTAATGGAAATATGACACGCCTGGTAATATATCCATGGTGCCTGTCTAATAAAAATTCCTGTCCTTTGCGGGGCAGGATATCTTCACACTTAACTCCAGCCAGCCTGGAAACCTCGTCAGCAAAGAGTCCTGCGGCGTTTATAACAAATTTTGTGCTGTAAATATCTTTGGAAGTTTTAATTTCCCAATAGAGGTCATTTCGTTGAATTCCTAATACTTTTTCCTCACATTTCACAATTAATTCATTTGCCTGAGCATTTTCAATTAAAGCATATACAATTTCATAAGGATTGGTAATGCCGGCAGTTTCTCCGAGCAGAGCCCATTCTATATCGGGAAGCAGGGCAGGTTCGTTTTGTATTAGCCAGTTCCTGTCTACGATAGAAACACCCGGTATGCATAGTTCCTGCGCATTATTGTAGAGCTCAAGAAGTTTCGTTTTTTCCGCGGAAGAGGCTACAATTAATTCTCCGACCCGATGTAGCGGGAAATTTAACTCAAGGGCAAGCTGGGAATATAATTCATTACCACGCACGGCGAGCTTGGCTTTTAGTGTATCGGCAGGAGACTGAAACCCGGTGTGAACTATGCCGCTGTTGGATTTGGAAACACCAAAGGAACATTCAGGTTCTTTTTCCAGCAGAACAACGTCCAGCTTGAATTTGCTGAGTTCACGGGCAATACAAGCTCCGACAATTCCTCCCCCGATAATAATAACATCAAACATTATCTGGTTTTGGCCTGTCGGACAGCATGCTGCCAGCCCGAAAGAAGTTTTTGACGGAGATTTGTTTCCATATGAGGAGTAAAGGACGTATCAATAGTTTTGGTTTTTTTCAGCTCGGCGGTGTTTTTCCAGAATGAGCAATTCAGGCCCGCGAGCATGGCAGCGCCCAGGGAAGTTGATTCAATCACAATGGGCCGCAGGATGGTTTTATTTAAGATGTCAGACTGAAATTGCATTAAAAAATTATTGGCAACAGCTCCACCATCAACTTTCAATTCTTTTATAGGAATTTCTGATTCGCTTTCCATAATATTGACAACATCCGCACTCTGATAGGCCATTGACTCCAGTGCAGCGCGAACAAGATGTTTTTTATTGGAACCGCGCGTGAGACCGGCAATAATCCCCCTGGCCTGCATATCCCAGTGCGGTGCGCCCAGTCCTACAAAGGCTGGCACTATATAAACGCCATTATTATCGGCGACAGATACGGCAATTTGTTCGCTGTCAGAAGCTTTTTGCACCAGGCCTAGCTCATCCCTAAGCCACTGTATAACAGCGCCTCCTATAAAGATTGAACCTTCCAGGGCAAAACAGGGATGACCGAGTTCATTAACAGCCAGCGTGGTAATGAGACCTTGTTTGGAAAGAAAAGGTTTATCCCCCGTGTTCATCATAATGAAACAACCAGTGCCATAGGTGTTTTTAATTTCACCGGGGTAAAAGCAGGTCTGTCCGAATAAAGCAGCCTGCTGGTCTCCGGCAACCCCTGAAACACGAGTTCCTTTAAGGGCTGGAATGGTTTCAATGTAGCCGAAATCAGCGCAAGAATTTTTTACATCAGGCAGAATATGCTCGGGGACCTCAAATAACGACAACAATTCGCTATCCCAATTTTTGGAAAAGATATTATAAAGCATAGTCCGGGACGCGTTGGTATAGTCTGTGGCATGGACATTTCCATTTGTCAGTTTCCAGATTAGCCAGGTGTCGATTGTCCCAAAAAGCAGGTCTGAAATGTTCAGGTCCGGAATGTTTTTTAAAATCCACATTATTTTAGTGGCACTGAAATAGGCATCCAGAGGCAGGCCGGTTTTTTGTTTAACCATATCCTGATGTTCGCGCAAAGAATCACAGATAGACGCTGTACGTCGGCATTGCCAGACAATAGCGTTATAAACGGGCAGGCTGGTTTTTTTATCCCAGATAACCGTGGTTTCACGCTGATTGGTAAGCCCGAGAGCCAATATTTTATCAGGATAAGCAGAACTGACTTCATTAACGGTTTCTACAACCGTATTCCAGATTTCCAGAGGGTCATGTTCCACCCAGCCGGGTTTCGGGTAAATCTGGGTAAACTCACGGTATGCTTTTTTTAAAATGCGGCCTTCTTTATTATAAAGAACGGTGGTAGTCCCGGTTGTTCCTTGGTCAATTGCGAGAATCGTCATGAACATATGATAACAAGAAAAACAAGAAAAATGGAAGAATTAGATTTTTAAACTTGCCGGTTATTTAATAAAGGCGGTGAACAATCTGAAAAACGGAGAGATAACAGAAAGTCCCAAAATAAGCCCCCATACCCGGATATCCATAATCGATACCGTATTAAAAATCAGATTGAACCATGGAGCATAGACCATAACCAGAATTAATCCCAGACTGAAAACGAAAAATGTTTTTAACAACATATTGGGAGCAGCGATTTTTTGCCAGAGATTACCGTCACGTAAAACAAAAATATAAAACTGAGGAGATAAAAGAGTAACAATAAAGGATGCGGTGATAGCTACATCTTTATTTTTTGTCAGATGGAAGGTTAACAGATAGCCGGCCATTATTGCCAAACCGAAAATTGTACCGTCAATTAACATACGAATCCTTTCAGAGGTATAAATTAACGGGTCACCTGCTTTTACAGGTTTTTGTTTCATAATATGTTCGGTTCCAGGGTCAATCGAGATACCCACGCTGGGAAAAGATTCCTGGATAACATTGGACCAGAGGATTTGCAGGGGTGTTAAGGGCAGGGGATATCCTAACAACGGCATAACTATGATGGCCAAAATTTTTCCAAGATTATTAGTTATAAGATAGGTAATAAGTTTTTTCAGGTTTTGGTAGATGATGCGACCTTCTTTAATAGCATTTACAATAGTTGAAAAGTTATCATCCGTCAGAATAATATGGGCGGCTTCCTGCGCTACCTGAGTACCTGCCCGACCCATGGCAATTCCGACATCCGCCCTCTTTAAAGCAGGCGCGTCATTTACACCGTCTCCGGTCATGGCAACAACATGGCCCAGAGATTTCAGTTCACTTATAATTAGCAGTTTATCCAGAGGGGCAACTCTAGCATAGACACGGGTGTTTTCGATTGCTTTTTGTCTGTCAGCGGCAGTTAAGCTTTCCAGTTCCTTTCCCTCCAGACATTCATCAATAGTTGTGGCTATTCCCACACTTTCGGCAATTGAAAACCCGGTTTTTTTGCTATCGCCGGTAATCATAACCACATTGATGTTGGCTGCCTTGGCCGTCCTTATAACCCCCAGGACCTCATCCTTGGGTGGGTCATAAATTACAGCGCAACCTAAAAAAATCAGTTTGTTCATATGTTGTTCTATTTCTGAACGGTTTTCACCCAGAGGTTTTTTGGCAAAAGCAATCAATCTGTAACCTTTTTCGGATTTTTGCATAAGTTCTTTTAAAATATGCTGCTTCTCGTGCGTATCCAATAATTTTTGGTTATTTTTGATTGAGATAAAATTGCAGAGGTCCAAGATTTTTTCCGGCGCACCTTTAACAATAAGTTCCTTTTGTTTATCTTTAGAAATAATAATATTGGCAGAGAGCATTTTTTCAGAAGAAAACGGCAATACTTCCAAGCTTTCATAGGTGGCAAATTGCGATTTTTTAAAGCCCAGTAAATAGGCGATTTTAATTAAACTGATTTCTGTAGGATCTCCAATTTCTTTTACGAAATTGCCTTCGCTCTCTTCAACCTCGGCAGTGGAGCAAAGATGAGAAATCAGGAAAATTTCATTGAGAAGCTGAGTTTCACCTTCTGCCAAAAGACTGAGTAGTTCGGCAGATGTATAAAAATTATGCTCCAGAAAAAGTTCTTTAACTGTCATGTTATGTTTGGTAATGGTTCCGGTCTTATCTGAGCAAATGAAGTCAACATTTCCAAGCGTTTCTACCGAGGATAGTTTTTTTATAATAACAGAATTTTTAGCCAGACGGTTCACGGCCATGGATAAGCTGATAGTAATGGAGGCCGGAAGACCTTCCGGAAATACAGCGACCATTATACTTATGGATGTAAGCAAGGATACTTCCAAACCGAAATTGCGAAATAAACCTAAAAAGAAGACAGCGCCGGCAGAAGCCAGAGCAATTTTTACCAGAATATTGATTTCCTTGTCGATTTTTTTTTGTAGTGGAGTTTTTTCCTGTTTGGCATCGGAAATATTTTTAGCTATTTTCCCTACTTCTGTATCCCTGGCGGTTTTAATAGCCACTGCTTTTCCCGTACCACCCACAACCTTACTGCCGGTAAAAACAATATTCATCATTTCATAAAGCTGAACATGGCCCTCTTTGAGAGCGGCAGACATTTTGGCTACAGGTTCGCTTTCGCCTGTTAAATGAGATTCATCTACCAGCAAATTGTTTGCTTCTATTATTCTTGAGTCACAGGGAATAATATCACCGGCCTCAAAAACCAGAATATCTCCTGGCACAATAAATTTTACGGAAAGAATCTCCAGGTTATTGTCGCGAATTACCTTGGCTTCAGGCGTAAGCATTTTTTTTAGAGCATCAACCGCTTTTTCTGATTTTCCTTCCTGGAAAAGGCTTATCAAGGTGTTAATTATTACTACACCCAGAATAACAGTGGCATCCAGCAAATCTCCTACAAATAAGGCCAGGATGGAAGCGATAAATAAAATTATGACGATAGGCTCCAGCAGTTGGTCCAGCAACTTCTCAAAGAGATTTTTTTTCTTCAGATCAGGAATTTCGTTCAGACCGAATTCAGTTAGTTTTTTTTGTATGCTTTTTTGATTTAATCCCTGTGGTGAGGAATTAAGAATTTCGTAGATCTCGGAAATATCGCGGCTACTAAAATTGCTCAGCATGTAAGTTCATTTTAGCAAATTGTATTTTGACGGTCAAAACGTTGAACAAATGTTTTTTTTGGAGTATCATTCATGCTTGTTGTTCATATGCTAAACAAATTATTCATGCCGGTAAAATTCATTTTAAAGAAAACCTCGGTTATTAGTGAAACAGGGTTGGGGAAAAAAGACCAAATAAACCCGGTAACGCTTACTATCGTAGGTTATTTGTTTTATATAGTATGCGGGCTCGCAATCCTATCTTTGCCCTTTATGCAAAGCAGATATATAAATATGATTGATAATCTTTTTATTACAACCTCAGCAGTTTCTGGTGCAGGGCTTGTAACTGTTTCAATAGCAGGATCTTATAGCTTCTTTGGGCAGCTTGTAATACTGATTTTAATTCAGTTGGGCAACATTGGTTTTATGACCTGGAGTTCTTTTATCATCTTAACCAGGCGAAAGGATTTACCGACAGAAGTGGCCAGTGTAAACAAAACGGTGTTTAGTGTGCCGGAAACTTTCAAAATAGAAACATTTATAAAAGCAGTGATATTTTTTACTTTTCTTATTGAATTGTGTGGCAGCATATTGCTTTATTTTGTTTTTTTGAAAGAAGGTGTTCCAAACCCGGTATGGCATGCAGTGTTTCATAGTGTTTCTGCTTTTTGTACTGCAGGGCTCAGTACCTTTAACAATAATTTTATGAACTACAGGAGCCATCTATGGGTTAACGCAACCATATCTTTATTAAGTCTGCTGGGAGCTTTGGGCTTTATAGTTTTTATTGATCTATGGCTGAAACTTACAGGTAAAATAAAAAAAATTACTTTTACCAGCCAGATAATTCTCAAGACTACAGTTTTTTTGGTAACCATAGGGACTCTTTTAATGTATTTTACAGAACCTTCACTTCATAATTATCCCTGGAAAGAAAAATTGTTGATATGTTTTTTCCAGGTTATTTCAGCCCACTCAACAGCGGGATTCAATACTGTGGGGATGGCTACATTTTCACGAGCGACCTTACTGCTTTTGACTATGATGATGATAATAGGGGCTTCTCCTTCTGGCACGGGAGGGGGGATCAGGACAACTTCCTTTACTGCTATTCTTGGTTTAATGAGGAGTGTATCAAGGGGAGAAACAGAGATTAGATTCCTTGGGAGAGAAATCCCCAGAGAACGTGTGCTGACTGCTGCTGCCAGCGGGGCGTTGTATTTTATGTTTTTTTGCTTGGGTATATATTTATTGTCATTAACAAGTTCGTTTGATATTATTGATATTATCTTTGAATGCGCTTCAGCATTAAGTACAGTGGGATTAAGCACGGGAATTACTTCCAGCCTTAATAATGCAGGGAAATTGATTGTTATTTCATTAATGATAATAGGCAGAGCCGGGCTTATTACTTTTGGTGCGGCAATGTTTTTAAAGCCCAATGTTAATTTGTTTAACATCAAAAAAATAAAAAAAGAAGATTTGGCAGTATAAAGCTTTTGAAATTTTTTAGAAAGGAGATAATTAAATAAAATCATTCTGTAAGAATTAGACAGGAGGAATTAACATGATCATTTTACATTATTTATCTATTATATTAGAATTCGCGGTAGCAATACTGGGCATTTTACTGGCTACAAAAAAGAAAAAGGATTTCGGCTGGTTTATAGCATTAACTTTCGCCATATATGTATTTTATGATTTGGTTTATGTGCTGAATATTAATATGCCGATCGAATCTTTATATGTTGTTTTTTTTCTGGCAACCGCATCCATTCTCTGGGCTGTATGGAATATTTATAAAGAAAAATAAAACATTGTGGGCATAACTGAGTTTTTGGCAGGTTATATTACAGCGTTTATTTCTGCGACTGGTTATCTGAGCGTATTTATGCTTATGGTTATGGAAAGCATGGTGCTTCCTGTGCCCAGCGAAGCGGTTATGCCCTTCGCAGGCTTTTTGATAGCCACAGGACAATTCAGCTTTTCTCTGGTACTTATCATCAGCACCCTAGGAAGTATCACTGGTTCCCTGGTTTCTTACTTTATAGGCGCTTATGGCGGGAAACCGTTTTTGAACAAGTTCGGCAGATTTTTTTTATTAAACAATCATGATCTGGAAGTGACTGAAAAATTTTTCCAGAAATATGGTCAGCCAACTATATTTTTTACCAGATTTATACCGGTTATCAGGCATTTGATTTCCTTGCCGGCCGGATATGCACGTATGAACATTTTTAGGTTTTCAATTTATACAATACTGGGAGCCAGTTGCTGGAATATGTTCCTGGCGGTTTGCGGATTTTATTTAAAACAAAACTGGGAAGAGGTTATGAAGTACAGCAAGTATGTAGATATAGCCGTTATTGCACTGATCATAACAGCACTGGGCTGGTTTGTTTATAAGCATCTGCAGCTAATGAAAAAAAAGAAATAATTGTTTGTTTTAAACTATTGAACTAAACGTTTTTTTAACATAAACTTTAAGAGGACTAAAATTTTAGAAAGGGAGTGTTTTGATGAAAATTATGAGGAAGTTTTGGTTGAGTGCATTGATATTATATTTATCAGGAGGCTTATTCGCCGGAGAGGCGGATCTTATTCTGCCGGATTTAAAAAGTGTTTCTTTTTTAAACATTGATGGTCGTACAATTCTGTTTTATGGACTCTTAATCTGTATTTTTGGCTTTTTATTCGGGTATGTTCAATACTTGCAGATAAAAAAGATTAATATCCACAAATCCATGAGGGATATTTCCGAGCTGATTTATGTAACATGTAAAACTTATTTAATAACTCAGGGCAAGTTCCTCTTGATCCTGGAATTTCTGGTTGGCCTTATTATTGTTGCTTATTTTGGACTGGTTACTCACTTTACCGTGTCCAAGATTGTTTTAATCCTTGCCTGCAGTCTGATTGGTATTGCCGGAAGCTACATAGTTGCCTGGTTTGGTATGAGGATAAATACCCTGGCAAATTCACGTTCCGCTTTTTCCAGCCTTAGAGGAAAGCCTTTTTTAACCTATGCGATACCCATTAAAGCCGGAATGAGCATCGGAATGCTTCTAATCAGTATTGAACTTTTTGTAATGATTTGTATTCTTCTCTTTATTGATAAAAACTACGCAGGGCCATGTTTTATCGGCTTTGCCATCGGTGAATCTTTAGGTGCCTCCGTGCTAAGAATAGCGGGCGGTATTTTTACAAAAATAGCCGATATCGGTTCAGACTTGATGAAAATAGTATTTAATATAAAAGAAGACGATGCCAGAAATCCAGGAGTTATTGCCGATTGTGTTGGTGATAATGCCGGAGATTCTGTTGGGCCAACCGCTGATGGATTCGAAACATATGGCGTTACAGGAGTTGCGCTTATTTCCTTTATTCTCGTTGCGGTTTTCGAGCCGGCAATGCAGGCCAAGCTTTTAGTCTGGATATTTGTAATGCGCCTGGCTATGATTATTGCCAGCGCAACCTCATATTGGCTGAATGATTATATTGCCAAAATATTATATGGCAATAAAACCAAAATGAATTTTGAGCATCCGTTAACATCTTTAGTTATAATAACTTCTGCTGTTTCCATTGTTTTAACTTATCTGGTGACCTTTGTTCTCATCAAAAATTTGGGTGATGGTACCTTATGGTGGAAGCTTGCCAGCATTATTTCCTGCGGCACCATTGCCGGCGCTTTGATTCCTGAGCTGGTTAAAGTTTTTACATCCACAAATTCCTCCCATGTTCAGCATGTATTAAATTCATCCAAACAGGGAG
Organism: Candidatus Margulisiibacteriota bacterium; assembly: GCA_028715625.1. Taxonomy (NCBI): domain Bacteria; kingdom Bacillati; phylum Candidatus Margulisiibacteriota; species Candidatus Margulisiibacteriota bacterium. Next base: position 14,193 of record JAQURL010000020.1, read on the forward strand.
GATCATCTCTTAATATATTATCAGGACTAACTGTGGGTTATTTTAGCGCTTATTGGATCGGCATGGCGATATTGTCGCTAATGGTTGTGGCTTATTTTATAAGCCTGATGGGGTTTGCGCCATATATGCTGGCTCCTGCAATATTTGCTTTTGGTCTCGTGGCTTTCGGATTTTTGGGCATGGGTCCGGTGACCATTGCAGTGGATTCTTATGGTCCGGTAGCAGATAATGCACAATCGATTTATGAATTGTCTTTAATTGAAACAATACCCAACATCAAAGAAGAGATTAAAAAGGACTTCGGTTTTGATCCTGATTTTGAAAACGGCAAGAAATTTTTGGAAGAAAATGATGGCGCGGGCAACACTTTTAAAGCTACGGCAAAGCCTGTACTTATCGGGACAGCGGTCGTTGGCGCTACTACCATGATTTTTTCTATTATTGTAATTTTAACCCAAAAATTAAATCCGTCACTATTGGCCAATCTTTCGATAATGCATCCGCCATTTCTTTTCGGAATGATTGTAGGCGCTGCCATGATCTTTTGGTTCAGCGGCGCATCTATTCATGCTGTTTCAACTGGCGCATATCACGCTGTAGAGTTTATCAAAAAAAATATCAAGCTGGATGGAAGTTCAGACAAAGCTTCGATAGACGATAGCAAAAAGGTTGTGGCAATTTGTACTAGGTACGCACAAAAGGGTATGGTTAATATTTTCCTGGCAGTTTTTTTCAGTACTCTAGCCTTTGCATTAGTTGAGCCATACTTTTTTATTGGCTATCTGATTTCTATAGCAATTGTTGGTTTGTATCAAGCTATTTTTATGGCAAACGCAGGCGGTTCATGGGATAACGCAAAAAAAATCGTAGAAGTTGAGCTTATGGCTAAAGGAACAGAACTTCATGCCGCGACTGTTGTAGGCGATACTGTAGGCGATCCGTTTAAAGATACAACCTCAGTATCCATCAATCCGATTATTAAGTTTACAACTTTATTCGGTCTGTTAGCTATTGAACTAGGACTTGGTCTGCAAAGAGTTGTGGATGTAGGCGTAGCTGCTATATTGTTTATAACAGCATTGTTTTTTATTCTCAGATCCTTTCATGAAATGAGGATCAGAAGTAGCGCTTCTTAATATTTGAGAACTGAATAATACGCTCTTTACATTATTGTAAGAGCGTATTAGAATTTCGTTTGTTTTTTTTAAAGTCATCGGTTTTTAAGATGTTTTCAAAACACTTGGAATCAGATAATGTCAATTTTAATTTAAGATAGGATATCGTGTGGAATTAATTGTTTTTTTGCTGTGTTTTCCTTTTGCCGTTTCGTGGTTATTTTTAATATTTAGAAACAACTTTATCCGCAACATATTAGTTCTTGTTTCATCGGCCGTTATCATCGTTGCTTCTTTATCAATTCTCTTCGTTCATTTTGGCCAGGGACAATATTTTCACGCAGAATTTCCCTGGACAGAACAATTTATTTTTTTTGGCGAGCTGGTAATAACAATTATTTTGCTGGGATTAAGCTTAAAGCACAAAAAATATTTTGCTTTGTTATTAGTTATTATTCAGACAGCAATAATTTTCTGGTTTGAGACAAGTTATGGCAAGATGGTACACCCCATGTACAATCTCTATATTGATAAATTATCAATAGTTATGGCGCTTATAATTGGAATAATCGGCAGCTTAATCTGCATTTATTCCATCGGATATATGCAAGAACTGCATGAACATACGGATGATAAATTAAAAGACAAAAGACCGTTATTCTTTTTTATAAATTTTTTGTTTTTAGCGGCAATGTTTGGAATTGTTTTTGCAAACAATTTACTGTGGTTTTATTTTTTCTGGGAAATAACAACAGTATCTTCATTTATTTTAATAGGCTATAAAGGCAATGCGGAATCTATTCGTAACTCCTTTCATGCTCTGACAATCAATCTTTTCGGTGGTATTTTTTTTATTTTCGGAATAATTTATTTATTTTTAAATACCGGCGTTGTTGAGCTGGACCAAATGCTGATTATGGATAAAACACTGGTCTTGTTGCCGGTAATTTTTTTCTGTATCGCCGGTTTCACAAAGTCAGCGCAACTACCTTTTTCCAGCTGGCTCTTAGGTGCCATGGTAGCGCCCACTCCTGTATCAGCCTTGTTGCATTCCAGCACGATGGTCAAGGCCGGTGTATTTCTGGTGGTCAAGATGGCTCCTTTACTGCTAAACAGTTTTGCGGGCTTAATGGTGGCTTCGGTGGGAGGTCTTACTTTTCTGATTGCTTCTTTAATTGCAATATCACAAAGTGACGCCAAGAAAGTGTTGGCTTATTCAACAATTGCCAACCTCGGCCTGGTAATAATGTGCGCCGGAATAGGAACTTATGAAGCCATCTGGGCAGCCGTGCTGTTGATAATTTTTCACGCAATTGCCAAAGGTTTATTATTCCTGTGCGTTGGTGTAGTAGAACATCGAATCGGCAGCAGAAATATAGAAAACATGGATGGACTTATTTTTTATATGCCCAGGGTAAGCTGGATGCTTTTGGTCGGGATGGCCGGTATGTTTCTGGCGCCATTCGGGATGCTTATTAGCAAATGGGCCGTGCTCAGGGCTGTTGTTGACGCAAATCCCGGTTTATCGGTTATTTTAATATTCGGCGGTTCGGCAACTTTATTTTTTTGGGTAAAATGGATGGGGAAAATATTAACCGTGTTACAGGAACGGCCTGATAATGAGGCCCAGGTTAAGCTTTCCGAGTGGACCGCTTTATACGTCTTAACCACCCTGACTATAGCTGTTTGTTTTTTCTTTCCGGTGGTATCACATCAATTTATTGAGCCATATCTGGTTACAATATACGGACATGCGACAACCATGAACCGCGGCAATATAATAATTATGACAATTATGATGGGCCTGGTAATCCTTTTTCGTTTCAGTATGCCCAGCAAAAAAGACCGGTTTAAAGTTAAAATTGTTGATGCCTACTTGTCCGGTCTGAACGCTAATAGTAGCATTCAATATACAGCCCCTATGGGAGTTATAAAAGATGTACAGTTTAAAAACTACTATTTAGGAAAATATTTTGGCGAGCAGCGTTTAAACAAACTGGGTATTATTGTGACAAGTATGATACTGGTTATTATGGTGGTGAGTATAGCAGCATGAATTTATTAATTATATTTATTATTTATTTGATATTTGCTCCGGTAATTGGCGGAATCGTGACTGGTGTAGACAGAAAGATTACTGCCAGAATGCAGCGAAGGTACGGACCGCCCATAATGCAGCCCTTTTATGATGTGTATAAATTGTTTCAAAAAGAAAACATGGTGGTTAGAAGATCACAAAATGTATATATATTTTTTTATTTGCTCTTCATTGTTTTTACCGGTGCGCTATTTTTTACTGGTGAGGATTTTCTTCTGGTCATTTTTTCTTTAACCTTGGCCGCGATCTTTTTTATTCTGGCCGGATATAAAGGCAGTTCGCCATACAGTTATATCGGAGCGGAAAGAGAACTGCTGCAGCTTATGTCTTATGAGCCGATGGTTATTTTAACAGCTGTGGGAATGTATATGGTAACAAAAACATTTTATATAGCAAATATTATCGCCTTCCCGGAACCGCTGATCATATATTTGCCCGGCATATTCGTTGGTTTCGCGTATGTTCTTACAATTAAATTAAGGAAATCACCCTTTGATTTGTCTACATCACATCATGGTCATCAGGAAATTGTGAAGGGGATAACCACTGAGTTTTCAGGTTCAGCCTTGGGCCTTATTGAAATAGCTCACTGGTACGAAGTAGCTTTTTTGATAGGTTTTATATATTTATTCTATGCCGTGACTCCGGTTATCGGTATATTATTGGTTCTGGCAGTTTATTTCCTGGAAATTTTTATTGACAATGTTTTCGCCCGGTTAAGATGGCAATATACCTTAAGTTCTTCCTGGATAATCGCTATTATTCTGGGGCTTGGCAATATTATTGCCTTAACAATTTTTAGATAGAGGTTTTATAAATAATGAAAATGATAAAAAAATCACCATGGGTTATACATTATGACGCGTCAAGTTGTAACGGCTGCGACATAGAAGTGCTAGCCTGCCTGACACCGATGTATGATATAGAACGTTTCGGTATTATCAATACCGGCAACCCCAAGCATGCTGACATTTTTTTAATAACAGGTTCTGTTAATGAGCAAAATAAAGATGTGGTTCTGAATATCTATAACCAGATGCCGGAACCAAAGGTGGTAGTGGCAATTGGAATATGCGCCACATCCGGGGGAATATTCAGGGAATGTTATAACGTAATCGGTGGACCGGACAAGATAATCCCTGTCGACGTATATGTACCGGGATGCGCTGCCAGGCCGGAATCTATTATTGACGGTGTAGTTAAAGCGCTTGGTCTCTGGGAAAAAAAGGCTGTTGATTTTAAAAAAAGCAAAAAGAGGAATATAAAATGATTGAAGATCAAAAAATGCTGGATATAAATTTAACCGATTTAAATACATTGATTCAAACCTGTTTTGATGAACTTTACAGGCTGGTGCAGATCGGTTGTACAAAAACCGGTGAAGGATATGAGGTTAATTATTCTTTTGATAAAAATTATAAATTTGTGAATTATAAAATCAAACTTAAATCTAATGAAGAAGAAATCCCCAGTATAACCGGAATTTATTGGAATGCATTTCTTTATGAAAATGAACTGCATGATTTGTTCGGACTGAAAATAAAAGGTATTAATGTGGATTTTCAGGGCAAGCTCTATAAGCTAGCCCAGCCTTTTCCATTTTCATGTGGTCCTGAGATAAAGATTGTTGAAAAGAAGGAAGAGAAAAAAAATGAGCAATAGAACCGTAGTTCCCTTTGGTCCGCAGCACCCGGTTCTACCCGAACCTATTCATTTGGACCTGGTACTGGAAGACGAACTGGTTGTTGAGGCCATACCTTCTATAGGCTTTATACACAGAGGCTTGGAAAAGCTTGTGGAGAAAAAAGATTTTATCGAATTTGTATATGTGGCGGAAAGAATATGCGGTATATGCAGTTTTATTCATGGCCAAACCTATTGTCAGGGCATAGAAGAACTGATGAAAATACAGGTGCCGGACAGAGCGCTGTTCCTGCGTACAATTTGGGGCGAAATGTCCAGAATACACAGCCATACACTGTGGCTTGGGCTTATGGCCGACGCTTTCGGTTTTGAAAGTTTATTCATGCACAGCTGGCGTATCAGAGAAAGACTGCTGGATATCATCGAGGAAACAACCGGAGGCAGAGTTATTTTCGGCTCCTGCAAAATCGGTGGTGTGAGAAGAGATATAAACAGTGAAGTGCTGCAAAGAATACAAGGCGAGCTGAATCAAATGGAAAAAGAAATGAAAGAAATTGCCAATGTATTTATAAAGGACAAATCGGTTAAAAACAGATTGGTCGGAATAGGCGTATTAAGCAGGTCCGAAGCATTGATGCTGGGTGCTGTCGGGCCCATGCTCAGGGCCAGCGGCGTATCTCAAGACATGCGCAAACTTGGCTATGCTGCCTATAAAAATGTAGAATTTGAACCCATAACCAGCGAAGACGGTGACAGTTACGCAAGATGTGTAGTGCGTATTAAGGAAGTATTTCAATCCTTTGATATTATCAGACAATGCATTCAAAAAATTCCCGCAGGTCCGGTGGATATAAAGGTTACCGGCAACCCCAGCGGCGAATTTTTTTCCAGAACAGAACAGCCCAGAGGGGAAGTAGTTTATTACCTAAAGGCTAACGGCACCAAGAACTTGGAGCGCATGCGTGTTAGAACGCCGACTTTTTCCAATATTCCTTCAATTGTAAAGGTAATTCCCGGCTCACAACTGGCCGATATCCCTGTATTACTGCTGACCATTGATCCTTGTATCAGCTGTACGGAAAGGTAATTATGTCAATTTTTACATTCTGGAAAACAATCCTGAAAAGCTTGATAAGCAAACCCGCCACACTGATGTATCCATTTATACCCAGAAAGTTTTATCCCAATACCAGAGGAAGCATAAAAAACAAGATAGAAGCCTGTATTTATTGCGGGCTATGCCAGAGAAAATGCCCCACAACAGCGATTGTGGTAAGCAAACCGGACAAGAAATGGCAGATAGACATTATGCGTTGCGTAACTTGCAATGCCTGCGTGGATGTGTGTCCTACAAAATGCCTGAGCATGGAAAATCAGTACTCAACACCAGTAGCCAAAGAATAAATCAAAAAAATTAATCTAAGCCGGACTTTTTATAATATCGATAATTTAAAATAATTATTACTAATTAGGTCTAGCCTTAGTTTTGGAGGATTACCTTTTGGCCAGGGAGCAATATTGTTCTCAATCAACCATTTACCTACTTCTACGCTTATTAATTCATGACAGGAGTTATTCCAGAATGATTTTTTATTAGTTTTTATCAATACGGTTATGTTATCATTCAACTCAACACGGATATTATCCCAGTTAGAGTTAAAGTATTTATCCCTATCCTGAATTGCGACTTTTAGCCCATATCCTATTGGGTCAAAAACATTACCATTTCCGCCCTTCCAACATGTTACGATCATAATTGTATTATACTGTTTGTAATCGATTAGTGATACACAAAATATAATTACTTATTTTGAGATTGGCATCATTTAGCATTCTATATTTAAAAGCTACAGACTATAATTAAGGTTAATGAAAATCTTGATTGTTTTCCCGCCTTTTGCCAATCCTACCTATATTCCTTATTCGTTACTGGATTTGCGAGGTTATGTAAAAAAAAGGACCGGGATTAGTGTTGATTTTTTTGACTGGAATATAGCATTATTTCGCAAACATATTCAGGAAAAGGCAGCTGATTTAACAAACCTTGATAATTATTACAGGCAAACCGTCGATGTAATAAACAAGTGGTTTTTGCTTCAAAAGGAGCTGCATAGCCAGGTTTTAGCTTATTTACAAAACGAAAACGAGATAATAAATCCAGAAATTTTTGAATTTATCAGGGAAACAACTATTGATAGCTATGATTGCGTGGCATTTTCTTTGAATTTTCATCAGCGGGACGAATACAGCCAGTTTTATATGACAGTGGCTGCTGCGAAAGCGGTTAAATCGTTATTCCCAGAAAAAAAAGTATTGCTGGGAGGAGCGTTGCTGAACCATATAGAACCCCGGGAACTGCTGAATACTTTTCCTTTTCTGGATATTATTTTTCTCAAAGAAAGCGAGGAAAGTTTTTCCGAGTTTGTTAGCGGCCACCCGTTGGAAAGAATTCCTAATATTTTTTATCGCAAACAGACTGTTGTTAGAAATCCGGAGAAGAATAATGTTTTGAGAGATTTGGTTTATTTGCCGGATCTATCTCAGCTTAATATGAGCAGGTACTTTAATCCCAAACCTGTTATCACCATACAATTTAAACGAGGCTGTCCCTGGCAAAAGTGCACTTTTTGTTCTCAAAACCTGTCTTATTTCCAATATGAAAAAAAAAAGTCGGCACAGATATTCATTAATAAACTGGAATGTCTAAACAAACAGGGAGTGCGATTTTTTTATTTTTCAGACCAAATGATCAGTCCGGCAGATGCTAAAGAGATTTGTCAGCTTATAGAAAAGCAAGGACTGAATATAAGGTGGGCAATTATGGCTTTGCCGCAGAAAGGATTTAACAAGGAATTATTAACAAAAATGAAGAGGGCAGGTTGTGTCTGGATTACCTGGGGCATAGAATCTGCCAGCAGGAGAATATTAAAAACGATGAATAAACCCCTTAAAATTGAGGTCGCCAGACAAAACATAATAGAAACATATCAGACAGGCATGAAAAACGTTCTGCTGATGATTTACGGCTTTCCCGGAGAAACAGAAGATGACCTTCAGCAATCACTGGTGTTTCTGCAGGAGCAGGAGCCTTATTATTATGACAACTCCATGAGCCCGTTTCATTTATGCAAAGGTTCAGAAATATTTAATCATCCGGATAATTTTAAAATCAGCATAAAAGAACCTTTGGCTATTTATGAGGATAAAAACGGCGGAATCAATTCCAATATATATTTTTATACTGATAATTCGGGAATCAGTATAGATTATGAGAAAATTTTACCTGAACCCAGAAGAACCTTTCCCTTCGCCGAGCATATGCTTATTTATTCAGGACAGTCAGACTATTGTCCAAAAATAATCCCTAATAAGTCATTGCGAGCGAAGCGTGGCAATCTACATGTCTAGACACGAGGATTGCTTCGTCGTTTACTCCTCGCAATGACAGAAAAAATATTTTTGGACATTTGCTATCAATTAATCAAATGATTCTATTTTTCAAAGGAAAAACAGGTTTAAAGTGAATTGATTTTAAATTAGTTCAAGGCATGTCCCTAGAGGACTTCAACAAAAATTGTTTTCAAATAACGACCTTCCGGGAAGGATAATTTCTCAGTATGATCAAAAGCCTGCCCCATACAGGCTATAACACGAGTATCACGTCCGGCCTTACCGCTGGCCATACGTAGCATGTTTTTAAAATCATCGAGCGTAACACGACCGGAACAAGAGCTGGATGCCAATAAACAGGAGGTTTTCAGTAGCTCAAAACATTTTTTGTTTAAATCCTCATAGGCCTTGATGGCTTGTTCTACTTTAGCTTTGGATTTGGCAAAAGCAGGTGGGTCACAAACAATAAAGTCAAAATCTGCAGATTTGTTAAGGCTGTGCAGATAGTCAAAAACATCGGCTTTTATAAATTCATACTTTTTTGAAGCCGGATCGAGTTTGTTTAGCTTGAAGTTTGCGATGGCCAGCTCCAGAGCGGCTTCTGACGTGTCTACCGAAACAACGGATTCAGCCCCGGCCAGAGCAGCATAGACGCTAAAAGCTCCTGAATAACAAAAAAGGTTTAACACTTTTCGTTTGCTGCAAATCATGCCGAATTGCAGCCGGGCATCACGCTGATCCAGAAAAAAGCCTGTCTTCTGGCCACTCAAAACATCAGCCAGAAACGAATAGCCATTTTCCAGAAAGTCCACCGGACTATCTATCTGCCCCAGATGGACCTGAACCGGATAATCTTGAAGGCCTTCTTCTTTTCTGGCAGAAACATCTGAACGCTCAACAATGGCTGCAGGCCGGAAAGCTTTCTTAATCGAAGAAATTATTAGAGGACGTAAATGTTCCATTCCGGCAGTATGTATTTGAAAAACAAAGGTCTGGTCATAGCGATCAATAATGAGGCCCGGAAAACCATCGGCATCGCTATGCACCAAACGGTATCCGTTGGTTTGCGACGGTAAATATTTCTGCTTCATTTTATCAAGCAAAACCAGCTTGTTAACAAAAAATGTTTCATTAATTTGTTCATCAGCTGTGCTGATAATACGTATGCGAATGGAGGTTAGTGGATTATAAGTACCGATTCCCAGAAAGCTGTTATCGGCAGCCATGACCCTTACCAGAACACCGGGTTGTGCTTGAATATCGCCGATAAGGGCATTGGAGAACACCCAGGGGTGTCCAGCTCTTATCGGTGTCTCTCTGTGGGCCCTGAGCTTAATAATCGGCATATCAGACATAAGCGCTATTATAACATCATGTACAATTAATATAACATTCTGTTATTATAAACCCGATGGATATTAAAGAGTTTAATCATACAAAGATTATAGCTACTTTAGGCCCTGCCACGGAAAGCCCGGAAAAAATTCGTGAACTGATAAAGGCCGGGGTAGATGTGTTTCGTTTAAACACCTCACACGGGACCATGGAAGAACATGGCTTAAGAGTAAAAAATATCCGAAAGATTTCCGAAGAGACAGAAGAGCATTTAACTATTCTGGTAGATTTGCAAGGCCCGAAAATCAGGGTAGGAAATATGGCTGCAACGATTATGTTAAAAGATAGCGAGGAAGTAACGCTGATCTATGCCAACTCTTCAACTGACCCTAAAATTATTCCGGTTGATTACGAGGGACTTTTTGATGGCCTGAAGCCTGGAGAGCGCATACTTTTAAATGATGGTCGGATTGAGCTGAAAATTAAAACTGTCAAAGAAAAAAGTGTTTTGGCCATTGTGATAAACGGCGGTGAGCTATCTTCCAGAAAAGGAATTAATGTGCCAGGTGCTACCTTCCATATTCCGGCTGTTACAGAGAGGGACAAAACTTTTATTAAATTCGCCGTGGAACATAATGTGGATTACATTGCTCAATCTTTTGTGAGAACTGCGGGAGATGTACTGGAAGTCAGAAAAGAAATGGCCGCTTATCATGCTTATATTCCGGTCATCGCCAAGATAGAGAAGCCACAAGCGATTGAAAATATTGACGATATTATTAATGTCGCGGACGGCATTATGGTTGCCAGGGGAGACTTGGGTGTAGAGATGTCTCCGGAAGAGGTCCCATTGTTGCAAAAAATGATAATTCAGAAATCCAATCTGGCCATGAAACCAGTGATTGTGGCGACCCAAATGCTGGAATCAATGATAGAAGAACCTGTGCCCACTCGGGCGGAAACCAATGATGTGGCCAACGCTATTCTGGACGGTGGTGATGCTGTAATGCTTTCTGCAGAGACAACAGTGGGAAAGTTTCCAATAAAAGCAGTGGAAATGATGAATAAAATCGCAGCAACCATTGAGAGCAGTCCTGTTTATGAGGAAATGTATAAAATTTACGCTCAAATGGATAATCATAATAGTAAGGAACATAAAAGGGATATCCAGATTACCCGTTTATTTAATGATCTTGATATTAAGGCTATTATTGCTATAACTACCAGCGGATATACGGCACGATTGTTATCCAAAGCTAAAGTGCTGCCCCCGATCATCGCGGTTAGTAATGACCAGACGCTTTGCTGCCAGCTGAACCTGCTCTGGGGCGTTATACCCTATAAAACAAATTTGAAGCTGGAATTCAGCGAATCATTCTTGCATAGTATAACTGGCGAATTAAAAAAAGATAAACTTTTAAAAGCCAGGGATAAAGTTATAGTATTAGCTGGACTGCCTTATTTTTCTATAAATAAAACAACACATATCCGCTTTCTGGAAATAAATTAATATTTTCTAAGTAGCCATATTGAATGGACGGCTAATCCTGTGTGATAATCAATAATAAGATGATTGGCAGTCAGATAAGAATTGAGAAGATTAACAAATTTTTCGGTTCATTTCAGGCCTTAACCGATGTTTCTCTGGAAATTCAAAAAGGCGAATTTTTTTCGCTACTCGGACCATCAGGTTGCGGCAAGACAACTCTTTTAAGGTTAATCGCCGGGTTTGAATCGGCTTCCAGCGGACAGATTTATCTGGGTGAACAGGAAGTAGGACCAATTCCAGCTAATAAAAGACCAGTAAATACTATATTTCAGAACTATGCTTTATTTCCGCATTTGACTGTGTTTGAAAATGTCGCCTTTTCATTGCGTTTAAAAAAAGCCGAAAAATTTTTAATTAAAGAAAAAGTCGGCAGTTATTTGGAACTGGTGAGGTTAAAGGACCAGGGGCATAAATTCCCGGCTCAGCTTTCCGGAGGACAAAAACAGCGGGTGGCCATAGCCAGAGCGCTGATTAACGAGCCCAAAGTTTTACTTTTAGACGAGCCTTTAAGCGCCCTGGACGCAAAACTAAGGCAGCAGCTTCTGATGGACCTGGATACAATACATCATCAAGTCGGGATTACCTTTATCTATGTTACTCATGACCAACAGGAAGCGCTGGGAGTATCAGACCGTATAGCGGTTATGGACCAGGGCCAGGTCCTGCAGGTAGGCTCGTCAGCAGAAATTTATGAGCATCCGGCCAATGAGTTTGTAGCCAATTTCATCGGTGAAACCAATATTCTGGAAGGGGAAATAACAGAAGAAATTGGGAAAGGGCAATTCAAAATAAGAATCGAGGCATACGGCCTGCTTTTAGTAGAAACAAATAAGCCTTTGGAAAAGGGACAACATTTAAAAATTTCCATACGCCCTGAAAGAGTGCAAGTTTCCAAGAAGGAACAGTCTGCTGCAAACAGCAAAGCAGTAAATACGATAAATGGTCTGATAGAGGAAATTATTTATGGCGGCTACAGCAGTAAGATGTTTGTTAAAACCAAGGACAGCAAACTTTTTAAGGTAGAATATATTAACAGTCTAAGCGACGACCCCATGAGCCTGTTTCGCCGCAACGATCCGGTTTTTATATCCTGGTCGGCAGATACCGGACATATTATTGAGGTCAGAGGCTAAGTGCGTAATAAATCCGGTTATTTTTATACATTACCCCTGGTTTTGTGGTTGAGCGTATTTTTTTTAATACCGCTGGGCATAATCATGACCTATAGTTTTTTGCAAAAAGGTACTTACGGAGGAGTGTTGCTTCAATTTTCCCTGGAGGCGTATCGCTCACTGCAACGTTTTACAATTCTACAGATATTCTGGAACACACTGTATATGGCCGTGTTGGCTACAGTAATTATAATTTTTTTAGCTTTACCTGCAGCGTATTATATTGCCCGCAGCAAACATAAAAATTTTTTATTGTTCCTGATAATTATTCCTTTCTGGATAAACTTTCTAATCAGGATATATGCCTGGATTGCCATTTTGGGGAACAACGGTTTCCTTAATCAACTGATTAATAAGCTGCAAAATGAGGGTCCACCGATACAATTTTTATATAATCCCTTTGCCGTAATCATTGTTCTGGCCTACACCTATCTTCCATTCGCGATATTGCCGCTGTATTCGACAATAGAAAAATTTGATTTTTCTTTACTGGAAGCCGCCCGTGACCTTGGGGCAACCAAGTTTGAAGCTTTCAAAAAGGTTTTGATACCTAATATTATGACCGGAGTATTTGCGGCTATATTGTTTTCCTTTATTCCGGCTTTTGGAAATTATGCTGTTCCTCAACTGGTCGGAGGGACCAGCTCCTATATGCTGGGCAACATCATTGCCAGAGAGCTTACGGTAACTCGCAACTGGCCTTTGGCAGCGGCTATGTCTACTGTATTAACCCTGATAACGATAATCGGGATAATTTTATTTATGATTCAGGGCAGGAAAACGCAACTAAAAGAAACCAGCATGGATACAGGCAAGGGGAAAGTAAGTTTATGAGTAAACGAATAGATTTGACCAAAAGAGGGCTTTATTCAACCGGAATGTTTCTGGTGACGATAATATTTTTTTATGCGCCCTTGTTGTTACTTACGATTTTTTCCTTTAACGAATCCAAAACTATGGTCTGGAAAGGCTTTTCCTTAAAATGGTACGAAACTTTTATCTACAGCTCACCGCAATTATGGCTGGCCTTTGAAAAAAGCCTCCTTATTGCCTTATCATCGGCTTTTGTTTCTACGATTATCGGTACCCTTGGTGCTATAGGTTTGTATCGATATTCTATAAAATTTAAAAAACCCATAGAACTGATAACACTGATCCCCTTGCTGCTTCCTGAGATTATCATGGGGGTTTCTCTGCTTATTTTTTTCGCGGGGACAGGAGTAAAACTCGGACTATTTACAATTTTTCTGGCGCATACCACATTCTGTCTGCCTTTTGTTTTTTTAATCATGATGTCGCGTTTGGAAGAATTTGATCAGTCTATAATAGAGGCAGCCTATGACTTGGGCGCTATGGAAACGGATGTGCTTTTCAAAATAATACTACCAATGTCCGTGCCGGCAATTATCGCTTCTTACCTAATAAGCATGACGCTATCACTGGAAGACTTTGTAATAACCTTTTTTGTTGCAGGGCCAGGAGCAACTACGCTGCCGCTTTATATATATTCTATGATCCGCTTTGGGGTATCTCCGGTAATTAATGTTTTATCTGTTTTTATTATTGTGGCTTCGGTACTTCTGACCCTGCTGACCCTGCGTTTTTCCAAATATTTATTTAAATAAAGCTCTATATTTATAATGTTTTCCGCTTGAATTGGGATATTCTAATATTTATTGTATAATTTAAGCGGAGCCTGTAATGAATAAATTCTTTTATTTGTTAGCCTTTTCCTTGATATTATTGATCCTGACTAATGTCGGCTGTAGCAAAAAAGTGCAGAACACACTATATATTTATAACTGGACTTACTACATTCCTGAAAATATTATTAAGGATTTTGAACAGAAATTTAAAGTAAAGGTTGTTTATGACGTATATTCATCCAACGAGGAGATGTTTGCCAAACTGAAAGCCGGCGGAAAAGGTTATGATCTGGTATTCCCTTCAGGTGATTTTGTGAAAATTATGATCAAGGAAAAGATGTTGGAAGCCATAGATAAAAGTAAAGTTCCCAACTTTCAATATATGGATACTCAGATCCTGAAAAAAATCAATTATGATCCGGGTTGTGCCTACAGCGTGCCTTATATGATGGGGACAGCGGGGATTGCTGTAAATAAAAAGTTCGTAAAAAATTATGAACACAGTTCCAATATTTTCAAACGAAGAGATCTTCAAGGAAAGATGACTTTGCTGGACGATATGCGCGAAGTTATGGGGCTAGCCTTAAAAAATCTGGGATATTCTGTAAATACTACCAACAAAGAAGAATTGGAAAAGGCCAAAACGCTTATTTTGGAGTGGAAGAAAAACATCTTGAAGTTTGACGCCGAATCTTTTGCCAAAGGGTTTGCCGCCGGTGAATTCTGGGTGGTACAGGGTTATGCTGAAAATATATACCTGGAACTGGATGAGAATCAACAACAGGACGTGGACTATTTTATCCCCAAGGAAGGATCAGCCATGTATATAGACAGTATGGTAATTTTAAAAGATGCAACACATATAGAACTGGCTTATAAGTTTATTAACTATATTCTGGAGCCTCAGGTTTTTGCGCAGATACTGGATTATTTACGGCTTCCTGCTATTAATACCGAAGCCAGGAAATATGTAAAAAACCAGCCGCACTATCAAGTGAATGACTTAATGAATTGTGAGATCAAGGAAGACTTAGGCCAGGATGTTGAGCTTTATAACAGGATCTGGGAAGAAATACGGATGTAAGTTTATAAGAAGGAAGGAAATACAAATTCATTAATAAATTGACGAAACGCCTTTAACATTTGGGGTTTGGCTGAATCCATCAAGCTTTCCGAAAGATGCTGTACATCCTCTAAAATATCCAGTTCCATATAATAAAAATATTCCCGTTTAACGGAAAATTAAACATTTTTTGAGCTAAATGGTTTAAGGTATAACCTTCAAATCGCTGATAAGCCATACTCCCGAACCCTTCAGGGTGGGAGAAATACTTATACCTTCAACAGCAGTGAGCGTAAACCCGTCCATAGGTGCTTTATCCGGCTGCCAGTCCTGACGATGTTTGAATTCATTTAAAGGAATTGTGATGATTTTCCAATCCTGGAAGTTTATAGGAACAAGCTTGATAAAACGTTCGCCGCCATTGTCGGTAATTTCTATTCGGGCAATATTACTTGAGGAATCACCTTTAATTCTAAGAACAACACTATTTTTGATATTCCAGGAATATTTTTTGCTGAAAGATTTTCCGATGCCGCCCCAGTCTCCAAGTTTAAACGATAATTTCAGACAGGGGGAATTATCAATCATAACCTGCCCAACTTCAATAGAAGAATTTTTGCTAAAAAAAGCGGTCCATTCGGAAATATCTTTAAAATCTTCCTGATATAAAGCAACAGACTGGACTGATTCGACATTCATATTTTGAATAGTTAAAGGTTTTTGGCAGCCAGAAATAAACAATAAAGATGTCAGTAGAAAAGTGGTTAAAATTTTATACATAAGTTCAGCTCCTTGTACCTTTAGTTTTATCAGCCAGATTATAGCAAATACAGTATATATTTAAAATATCAAATATAAATGTTGTTATCCATGGAACTAAGAGCTAGAATTAATTGTAAAACAAACAGATGCAAAGATACAGAACTATTTTTTTAGCCTTTATTATGCTGGGAATAGGATTTTCACAAACATTAACGTGGGAAGACTGTGTGAAAAGCAGTGTTAAATATAACTCCGATTTAATTATTGCCAGAGAAAAAATAAAGCAAAGTCAGCTTAATGAAAAATCAGCAGAAAGTGATTTATTACCTCAACTCGGAAGCACTTTTTCAGTAAAACGTTCTAAATCCACCCTGGGTACGCAGGATAATTTTTCTGGCCAATTAAGTATAAGCCAGTTACTTTTTGACTGGGGTAAAACATCTTATAACCTGGAGAAAGCTCAAAGGAGCACAATGTTTTATAAATACAGCTACGTTTATAATTCAGCCAGTACGCGTTCTGATTTGCGTAAAGCTTTCATTAACCTGCTTAATTATCAGGAACAACTGAAGCTAAACAGTTCTATAGAAGCCAGCAGAAAAAAGCAGTATGAGTTGATTACCTTGCGTTATGAATCCGGGCGTGAACATCGCGGGGCACTGCTGACAGCACAGGCTGATTTGAGCCAGGCAACTGCGGCTGTTCAGGCAACAATAAGAAATCTGGGGTTGGCACAACAAAAGTTAGCCTTGGAAATGGGGCTGGATAGCTGGAATGAACTTGAAGCAACGGGGAATTTTATAGTGCAAAATTATGAAGCTGTGGATTTTGAAAAGATTGCAAAAGAGCATCCGAACTTGCTGCAATATGAGTGGGATAGGAAAAGCAAAGAATCAAGCCTGGAAGCAGCCAGAGCCGGAGAGTTGCCTTATATTTATGCCAGCTTGAGTTATGGTCTTAACGATAATCAGTTCTTTCCCCAGAATGACAGCTGGTCTATGGGCATCAATGCGTCCTATACTATATGGGACTGGGGCAGCCTTGCTTCTCAAACAGGAATTGCGCAGTCGCAGTATGATCAAGCAGTGGAATATGAGAAAAGTGTATATAAAAATGTTTTATATAACCTCAAGGAAGCATGGATAAATCTGATCAATGCACGGGATAATGTGGATATAAGCAAAAAATATCTGGAAGCCAGCGATGTGAGATCACAAATCGCTGACGTTCAGTATTCCACAGGGCAAATTGGTTATGACAACTGGATTTTAATCATTAACGATAATATTAATATGAAAAAAAATTATCTTTCCGCAGAAGCCGGCCTTTTGACTGCCGAGGCGGCATGGATTATGGCTAAAGGAGGAACACTGGAAAATGAAGAATAAAAAATGGATTGTCGTGCTTATCAGTATAATTGTTGTTGTGGCTGGCGGATATTATGTCTATAAAACAAAAATACAGAAACCTAAAACCGATTATCAGATCAGTTATATTAAACCTGCTTATAATGATATGCTTATTTATGTTTCAACAACAGGCATGGTACAACCGGAAGACCGGATTGTTATAAAACCGGATATTCCCGGAAGAATAGATAAAGTGCAGGTAAAAGAAGGCCAGCATGTACAAAGCGGTCAGACTCTTATTCTTATGAGCTCGACAGACAGGGCGTCTCTGCTGGATGCAGCAAAATTAAAAGGCAGCAGTGTATATAAGTATTGGGAAGATGTTTATAAACCGATTCCTTTGCTAGCTCCTATAAACGGGGAGGTAATCGCTGTTAACTTCAATGCCGGCCAGGCCGTGGGGCTTTCCGATGAACTTATTGTTTTATCTGATCATTTGATTGTAAAAGCACAGGTTGATGAAACAGATATCGGCAAAATTAAACTAGGACAAAAAACCAATATTTATCTGGATGCTTACCCGAACGATATTGTTACAGGTAAAGTAATACATATTTCTTATGAATCAACAGTTGTTAATAATGTCACAATTTATGAGGTTGAAATAATTCTGGATAAAACCCCGGCATTCTTCCGTTCGGGAATGAGTGCCAACATCAATATCCTGGTTAAAGACAAAAAACACGTTCTGACCCTCCCCTTAACCGCTATACAAGAGGAAGGTAATAAAAAATTTGTATTGGTGCAAAATGGGAAAAATCCAGCTGAAAAAGTACGAATAAAGATAGGTCTTATGGATGACACAAAAGCGGAAATTATTTCAGGACTTAATGAAAACAATCAGATAGAAATAAAAACTAAAAAATATAACAGTAAAAAGAAGGTTAACGGCAGCCCACTGTCAATTAAACGTCCTGGCGGCGCTGGCAGCAAAGCCCATTAATTTATGTTCGAACTGAAAAATATTATTAAAGAATACAATAATGGAGAAATAAGTTTCAGGGCACTAAACAATGTTTCATTAAAGATTGATGCGGGTGAGTTTGTAGCGATTATGGGCCCTTCCGGGTCTGGCAAATCTACTCTGTTACATATCCTGGGTTTTCTGGATAAACCGGATAGCGGACAGTACATTCTTGATGGACAGAATACTTCTCATTTTACCGATACCCAGTATGCCCAACTTAGAAAAGATTATATCGGCTTCGTTTTTCAACAGTTCCATTTATTACCCAGAATCACGTCTATTCAGAATATTCATCTGCCCTTGATTTATTCCGGAAAAAAGCAGTTAAAACGCAGGGCTTATGAACTTTTGGAACAGGTAGGCTTGAAAGGCAAGGAAACCAACAACCCCAACGAGTTGTCCGGTGGAGAACGTCAAAGAGTTGCAATAGCGCGGTCGCTTGTTAATGATCCGCTTGTAATAATGGCTGACGAACCTACGGGCAACCTGGACAGTAAAAGCGAAAAAGATATCCTGAAAATTTTACAGGATTTAAATGATCAGGGTAAAACAATAATTGTTGTCACGCACGAAGAAGATATTGGTAAGCAAGCGAAACGTATTATACGCCTGAAGGACGGAGAGATCGTTTCTGACGAGGTTCAGGTTAAAACAAAAATCGCGAAAAAGGGACATTTATCCGAATCGAAAGGCAAGAAACCTACAGGTAGCACCATACAATTTATGGACTATATTAAACAATCTTTTCAGATGATCTTTGCAAACAAGGTTCGTTCATTTCTTTCCATGCTCGGTATCGTGATCGGGGTTTGTACGGTTGTGGCAATGTTGGCGCTGGGTGCAGGAGCGAAAGTTTCCATTTCCTCATCATTATCCAGAATGGGTACGAATTTGTTGATGGTTGTACCTAACAGAGGACAGGGAACAGTTCCGGTAAAATTTACCATAAAAGATGTTGACGCTTTGAAAGGGCTTCCAATGATAAAGCGGGTTGCACCGCAGGTCTCAGGAGGAGTAACCCTCATTGCCGGAAATAAAAACTTGAGTTCTTATATACAGGGTTCGACTATAGAATCAGAGCAAATGCGTAATCGAACACCTGAATATGGGCGGTATTTTAATCAGGAGGAAATACAGAACCGTGAAAAAGTAGCGGTTATAGGCAAAACCGTGGCCACTGAATTGTTCGGTGACAACGATCCGTTAAATCAGATTCTGAAGATCAATAAGATTAATTTCAGGATAATTGGAGTGCTTCCGGCGTTAGGCGGTGGAACAGGGCTCAGGGATCAGGATAATGTGGTTTATTTGCCATTATCGACTGCAATGTTTAGAGTGCTTGGCAAACAGTATTATGATCAGCTGGATGTTGAGGTAAAGGATATAAAACAGGTTAGCGATGCGCAAACTGCTGTAACACAATTGATTACTAAAATGCATAACCTGACTCCGGAACAGAAGGATTCCATACGCATAATGAATATGGCAGAATTACAGGAAGCATTAATGAGCACGGTTAAAAGCCTGACGTTTTTATTGGGATTTATTGCATCCCTGTCACTTTTGGTTGGCGGTATCGGAATTATGAATATCATGCTGGTATCTGTTACTGAAAGAACACGAGAAATAGGCCTCAGAAAGGCGATCGGAGCCAGAAAGATAGATATTCTTATGCAGTTTATTACCGAAGCAGTGATTATGACTTTTACCGGGGGCATGTTAGGGATCCTTTTAGGGGTGGCAATTGCTACCATTCTTTCCAAAGTAGCAGCATGGACAATAGTTATTACGCCATCTGCCATAATTATTTCTACCTCATTTTCCATAACAATAGGGCTTATCTTTGGGATCTGGCCTGCTAAAAAGGCATCAAACCTCAATCCGATTGAAGCATTGAGGTACGAATAAAGTTATCTGGAAGTAGTTGTTTCCAGACTATTTTACTTTTTGGATCTTTTTTTTAATTCTTCTTTGCGTTTGGCCAGAGCTGTCATCAGAAAAATATTCATAAACAAACCGGGTATCAGGTTCATCCTGGATGCGGTAATCACAGAATTTAACAAAGGATTTGTCTGGAGATTAAATTCTTTCGAAGTACCTTCGGTTTTTTTAGAAACTGCATTCGAGTCAGCCTTTTTCCCAGATTCATAAACATTATTCAGAGAAACAGAATTAATATTCAAATTTATCCCCAGGTGTATTTTTTTATAAGCTTGGTTTGCTTGTTTTCACTTTTAACTAAGCGACCAGAATTGTTATTCAGTCCCTGAGCTAAAAGACGGTCAAAACTATCAATCGTTTGTATTTCAAGGGGCTGACTACTTAAATTTTCATTAAAGAAATGTTGAATGGAAAAATCATTAGATGTAAAAGCATTGTCGCCAAGCATGGAACAGAGTCTGGAATAATTTTTGATAAACAGACCATAAATTTTTTCGTAAGCGTCTTTATAAGCATAGATAAAAATTTCAGGAGATAATTCGTGTTCCGTAGTGACTTTGACAGTAAAAGAACTCATCATCAGATTGGTTTCAATACAAACAAGTTTGTCTTCATCTGCTGCTGTAATAACTTCTTTTTGCATAAGAGAACCAAGGGTATCAATTTTTTCACTATTACTTTCTACCAGATTTTCCATCCAGAGTTTGGACTGCAGCATTGATTCCATTTGAGTGCTCAAAACTTTTTTAATGTGCGGTTCAATTTTTTGCAGCATAAGCACATAATCCCGCATGAGCCCGGCGATTTCCATACAAAGCTCAGTTGTCGGGTAATCCCTGTCTATTAATTGAATACTCAGGAGCTCAAAGGTCCGGTTCATGTTGAGAACAAGATGAGTGCCTTTTAAGGAAACAAGGCTGGAGCCCAATTTTTCGGAGACCCGCCGGGTCATAGCTTCGAGCTGGGCGATCTCGGTTTCTATAGACATTTATCCACCCTGAACCAAAGGAAAGCCGTATTGATAAAGCCCTTTTTTCTTGTTAAAGAGTTCTTCTTCCAGTTTCTTCATAGTTTCATCAATAGCTTTCAAAGCATCTTTGACTTTAGCTCTTCCAGACGTGATTTCGGTTAATGTTTTTTGAACATCCGGATCATTTTTTAATTTAGGAAGTGTACTAATAGCTGCCTCTGTATAAAGCTGCGCATCTCTTAGGCGCTGTTCTTTTGCCAATAAGTCGATTTGAGCGTTTTTAGCTTTCATATAAGGCAAGTTGCAGGAGCGGTAAAGGGCCAGTAGTTCATCACGTTGGTTTTTGTCTTTTACCTTTTCTATAATCAGTTTATCTGCATCCGTCTTAAAAATTAAATTTATGCTGCCATTAATATCATTTGAATTTTCAAAATATTCACCAATATTACTGATAATTTCTGGGGCGACTTTCTTTATGTCGGCTATTTTCAACTCTGTTACTGACTTGTCTTCCAATGTGCCAGGAAATGCTTTGGTTGCCTCAGAAATAATGGTTGAAGGATCAGTGGAATAATTACTCTTTGTATCTTGAGTTTTTAAGTATGAGCCGATAGATTTTCTGGCTGCATCTTTTTGTAATATATCTATTTTTGATTTTACAAAACCTTCATTATTCCCGCTTATATCATTATTAACACGAGCCTTCATTTCCTCTTTTATTTTCTTATCTATTTGTTCAGTAGGGGTATCGGTTTTTATATCTTTGAATAACTGGTCCTGAATATTTGTAATGGTAGACTGTGTGATTTTATCACTATCAGGAAGCGGAGCAGATTTTGCTTTGCTCTCGATAGCTCCCTTGATTTTCGCGCCCAATGAAGATTTTGCTATTGAAAGTTTAGAAAAACACACCAATAGTGTGTTTTTTATAAACTTTTCAGATATAGTTTCTGATTTCCTTGTAAGATTACCCTCTTTTGATAAGTATTTTAACTCTACCAGTGCTGAGAGAAATTTGTCTATATTTAGTGCTTTATCTTTACCTTTTATGGATTTGTCTTCATTAATAATTTTTTTAATTTCATTTACTATTTCTGAATTGCCAGGTAATGATAAATTGTCTTTTTTAACATCACCCCAGACGATATCGCGGAATGAACTATTTATATTCCCTGCTAGCGTAGCTACCATATTATATCCTCCTTATTACTCATCTAATATTATTCCCCAAAGGGAATTGTTTTAAACACAAATAAAAAATATAATGGTTATTAATGAAAACCCAGAAAATATATATAATTGACGACTCCGAATATATTGCCCTGATGTTGAAAAAGGTTCTTTTTGACCTAGATTATGTTACTCTGGGAATTTCCACCAAAGAAGATCATGCCCTGGATAACGTCAGGAGGTTAAAGGATGAAATAGATATCATCACCCTGGATATTTATATGGGCAAAACTGACGGTATGTCATTAATACCCAAGCTGTTGGCTATTAATCCGAAGTTTAAAATAGTGATGGTCAGCTCCAACCGTGACGAAAAAACAATTATTAAATGTATTCAAATGGGCGCAAAGCACTACATCCTAAAACCTTTTCATATGGAAGATATCAGAAAGATTATTCAAAAAATTTCTCAGGCACCCTGAGAATTATTACAGTTTTAATTTTTTTAGAAATTTTTTAAGGATACTAAAAAGATCAGTTTGGCCAGTTTTTTCCTGGGTGGAGGTTTGGCTGGCAGTAATCTTTTCCAGTTGCTTTTTGTATTCGTTCTGAATTTTGGTTTTTTCGTCCTGTGTAATAATCAGAGAAGAATTCAGGATATTGTTCAAAGCACTCAGGCTCTGGTTGGACAATGGTTTGGTTTCCTGGATAGTTCCGGAGTTATTAATATATATTTCCGTACCTTTTTTTACCTGCACTGTTTGCTTGTCTGTTGCAACCTCAACAGTGCCTTCATAAGTAGAAATATTACCCTCTGGCCCCTCCACCGAAAAGAAGGTGCCTTTTATAGAGATTGAAGCATGGGCTGTTTTGATAATAAATTGTTCATTGGCAGGGGATTTGGTTATAGCCTTAATCCATATTTTGCCCAGCATTACCCGGACTGTACGGAAATAATCCTTTTGTGGATCAAGTTTTATGGCGTTTAGGATAATATCGGAATTGGGGTCTAGCCTCACGGTATGCCCAGAGGTAAATTGTATTTCGCAATAAGAGTTGGTAATAGTTTTAAGTTCGTCATAATTATAAAATTTTGATGTAGGCTTTACTTCCTGCCAATAAAAAGAGTCTTTGCCACGATAAAGTACGGTGCCGTCAAAAGTAATAATCTGGGCTATTAATGGCGGTTCCAGGGAGTCAAAATTAACTTCGGCATAGAGCATGGAAAACGCAGCCAGAATTAAAATAAATATAAAATTTTTCATAGTATCAGCCTTTTAATAATACTACTAAATAAACCTGAAAAACGCTACTGATGGGTAGTTTTAATTATTAAATTAATCTCTTTGATATTATTTTTTTTAGTTAGTTCAATAACCTTATTATTAATCTTTACATTATATTCATAAAGGTTACCGGACCTGTCATATATTTTTAAAAGAAAAGTTTTCTTTTCATACAGGTTTAACTTAATTTTTTCATAGAATTTCTGGTCACTTCTTATGGCTATGTCAGTATTATCCCATTTTAATAGTTTAATATTTTTAGCCAGACCCTTAATTATTATTTTGTTATCGATAATATCAAAATTAATCGTCAGTGACACGGGTAGTTCTTTGATTTCATTTATTGACAGTTCATTGTAAAGAGATGAAGAAGAAAAGTCCCGGACAGGAGTCGGGTTAGCCCTGACCGATTCTTTGTCGGTCACAGGCTTTGCCTGCTGGTCAAGGGCCCAGGTAAGGCCGAATCTGTGCACACCACCCAGGTATTCGGATCCGCTGTTATAGCAGGCGAAAGAATAATCCAGGGAATAGTCTCCCAGGCACAAACTCAAGCCGGCGTTACATGTGTCCTGATTTATTCCAAGCCTGAATATCAGGTTCTCATTTAGTATTCTGCTTTCCAGCCCAGCCATATATTGCCAGATATCATCCTGATATTTAATTCCAAAGTTAATATTTGAGCTATCCAGTGCATAACCTAATCCTAAAGTATAAGCCGGGGAGGGCTTTTCCCGCTCAGTTTCCCACAAATAGCCGCTAGCCAGCAGATTGTATGCGGTAAAGGAAAGGTTTATATTGGAATTTAAATAATAAATAAGCCCCAGGTCGGTTCCACAACAAGAGGCCGAGGTTATATCAAGATATTTGTATGCATATTTTATATTTAAACCCACAGACAAATTTTTATTTAGCTTAGCAGCGGTACTCATCATGGCTAGAGATGTAAAATATGAGTAGTTTCTACCCGAAGGAATTACCTGCAGAAAGTTTTCATCATAGTAAGTACCGACAATACGATTGCTTAGACCGGAATAAAAGACGGTAAAACCAAAAGAAAATGATTCTGATGGATATGCCAGCGACATATAGTATTCATTCAGTTCATTAAATTTTTTATTATTGACCATACATAAAGAACCGGATTTAACATAACTCAACGCTGCAGGATTATAAAAAGCGCTTTCACTGTTATAAATATTAAAATAAGCGTTGCCCATTGCCAGAGAATTAATACCGATGCCATTTGCCAGAAAATGTTCATAATCAACAGCCATCAGCAGATCAAACAATACCAAGAAAAGTATTAAATTTTTCATTACTTGACCACCAAAAGCAAAAATTTGTTTATTTTAGCTTTATCATTGTTAATAATCTGATAAACAAAATATAAACCGGTCGATAATTTTTTATTATTGTTATTAAAGCCATTCCAGAGAATATGATTTAATCCCTGCTGTCCACCTGAATCACCCGATGTGTATGAAAAGTCTTTTTCCAGCTGTCCACCGACGTTATAAACTTTTATCTGAATATCCGCCGGCTCTTTCAGTTCGTAAGTTATATGGACATCAGACTTGTTAATGTTTACGGGATTGGGCCCTAGCATAAAGTTATAGCCCGCAGAACTTTCCGGCAAAGTCAGCTGATAACTGGCAGTGACAATATTGCCGATCATATCCAGGAATTCTATATGTAAAACGTACGAACCGGGACTTAGACCTGATGCGCCGGAAAGATCAAACAAGACCACGGCATCCTGGCTGCTGTCGAGGTTCCCGGAGATATTGCTATTAAACGAATTGTCTTCTTTGCTGAAGGAAATGTTCCAGGTTGCCAGACCGCTATCGGCAGTTTGTATGTCTGTGGCAAGATCGGAAGAGCA
>JAQURL010000021.1 GCA_028715625.1 Candidatus Margulisiibacteriota bacterium
TCAGCTCTTCAAAAAAGGTCTGGCTTATGAAGCCACATTTCCGATTAATTGGTGCCCATCATGTAAAACCGGATTAGCTAATGAAGAAGTAGCGGATGGTAAATGCGACAGATGTGGCGCGGAAGTTGGCAAAAAAAATCTCAGGCAGTGGATGCTTAAAATTACCGCTTACGCGGAAAGACTGCTTGCGGACCTGGATCAACTGGATTGGCCTGAACCTATAAAGATTATGCAGCGCAACTGGATCGGAAAAAGTACCGGGGCTGAAGTAATTTTTAAGGTTGACGGCCATAATAAAGAAGAGCTGAAGGTTTTTACTACGAGACCGGATACGCTTTTTGGCGCCACTTATATGGTACTTGCCCCGGAGCATGCTCTTATAAAGAAGATTGTTACAGCTGATCAATATAAAAAAGTTGAGGAGTATATAGAAAATTCCATTAAGAAATCTGATACGGAAAGAGTTTTCTTGAATAAAGAAAAAACCGGTGTTTTTACCGGCGCTTATGCCATTAACCCTGTTAATAACAAAAAAATCCCAATCTGGGTAGCTGATTATGTCCTGATATCATATGGAACAGGAGCCATTATGGCTGTTCCTGCTCATGATGAGAGAGATTTCGCGTTCGCTAAAACTTTTAATTTACCTGTTATTCAGGTAGTTTCACCGGATAAAATGCCAGGCAAGAATGGATTGACGGAAGCTTTTTGCGGTGACGGTTTTGCCGTTAATTCTGATGAATATAACGGCTTAAGTACCAAAGATTTTAAAGAAAAAATTACAAATGACCTGGAGCAAAAAGGATTAGGTAAACTATCTGTACAGTACAAATTGAGAGATTGGGTCTTTTCACGACAGAGATATTGGGGCGAGCCGATTCCTATTGTACATTGTGCCAAGTGCGGGCAAGTTCCGGTCCCGGAAAGCGAATTACCGCTAAAGTTGCCGGAAGTGGACAAATACGAGCCTTCAGGAACCGGCGAATCACCGCTGATAAATATTAAAGAGTGGGTAAATACCGCATGCCCCAAATGTCATGGCCCTGCCAAAAGAGAAACAAACACCATGCCGCAATGGGCGGGATCTTCCTGGTATTATTTACGTTATATTGATCCTCGAAATACAGATAAACTCGCTGATTATAAGAAGCTTGAATACTGGCTGCCGGTTGATTCTTACATCGGTGGAGCTGAGCATGCCGTACTGCATTTATTATATTCACGTTTCTGGCATAAATTTTTATATGATATAAAAGTAGTGCCCACTGTTGAACCATATCAGAAATTGACCAATCAGGGACTGATACTGGGTGAAGACGGTCAAAAAATGTCCAAATCTCTGGGAAATGTTATCAACCCCGATGACATAATTAATGAATATGGGGCTGATGTGATGCGCATCTATGAAATGTTCATGGGGCCGCTGGAAGTTGCCAAGCCCTGGTCAATGTCCAGTATCATGGGAGTAAGGCGCTTTTTGGAAAAATGTTGGAGGCTTCAGGAAAAGAAACTCTCATCTTCAGCAAAAATCGAGGAACAGTTGCTGAAATTGATGCATCAAACTATTAAGAAAGTATCCGAGGATATAGATTCTTATAAATTTAATACAGCGGTTAGTGCCTTGATGATTTACGTTAACGAACTGGGTAAATATACTGACTTAAATAAAATATTAGTTGAGAACATGTTGTTGATGCTTGCTCCTTTTGCGCCGCATATCACAGATGAATTATGGGAAAAAATTGGTAATAAATTTAGTATACATCAAAAGCTATGGCCCAATTATGACGAGAAATATTTAACTAAAGAGGAATACACTTACGCAATAACAGTAAACGGGAAGGTAAAAGGCACGCTTACCTATACATCTGTTATAGATGATACAACTTTAAAAAAAGACGCTCTGGAAAAGATTCAGCAGGTTATTATAGGCAAGACAATAATCAAAGAAGTTATTGTTCCTAAAAAGTTAATAAATTTCGTAATAAAATAATTATTCTTTTTTTTGTCATCTCAACTGATTATTCTACGACGTTCCGGCAACGCGTCCAAATAATTAAGTATCAATAATGTAGAGGGGGTGGGGTCTCTAGATTGATGAGTTTGTAACTAACAAAAAGCCCCGCGGAAACGCGGGGCTTTTTTACAACTAAATTGTGGCTATGTGTATTAAAGTGCTTCTAATTCTGTAGGTTGATTGGCTTTAGTCCTCTCTTCGTTCCATTCGGAGCGTGTTTTAGCTGCTGTATTACCGTCCATCTTATCGATTATTGTGAAATAATCAAGTTTGAATTTGTCTTTTTTTACAACATCAGGAGAATTGCCTTTTACCGCGTACACAGTCTGAATTGATTGATGATCAAAATCTCTCCAGGTTTGCTGATCTTTTACATACTGGTAGGAAGAACCTTCCAGTGCTTTTACTATAGCTTTACCATCAAAAGATTTTGCGGCTTCCGCGCCTCTTTTGAATTCATAAACTATAGCATAAGCTGACGCAGCCGAAGTGCTGGGATAAGTATTGTATTTTTTTGCGAATTTCTCCACAAATGCTTTACCTTTGGGAAAGTTATACTGATACGGAACTTTCCATTCCCAGCAGATAGCTCCTACAACACCTTCCATTGCTTCGGGTGTTGCTTCTTCAGCCATCCATAATGTCAGATTGGGAACAACAAACTGCATTTTACTTTTTAGCCCCATATCATAGGCCATTTTAACCATGGTAGACATGTCTTTACCGAATTCTACGAAAACCAGAACATCGGGATTTTCAGCTTTAGCTGCTTCCAGAGCCTTTTTGTAATCTACTTCTGTGGCTTTTGGAAAAGGTGTAAGGTAGGTCTTGTTTTTGGTTTTATCTGTAGTGCCGCTGAATTTTCTGATTGATTCTTCAGTTGTCCATCCCCAGGTATAATCTGCCGTTATATAAAAGTATTTTTTACCGGACAGATTTTTTTTCAAGTAGTTGGCTAGCACTTTTGCACCCATCCAGGCGTTATAACATTCTCTGAATGTGAATCTGTGACCGGATTCACCGGTTGTAGCATTGGAGTAGGTTAAAGTTCCAAAAAAAGGAACTCCCTGTTTTTGAGCCACTCCGCCAACAGATACTGCTACTCCGCTCGATGAACCTCCAAATAACATTTTTGCGCCCTGATTAACTAAATCCATTGCGTTTCTGTATGATATTTTTGCGTCTGATTTAGAATCAGTCTTTAAGAGTTCGGCGGGTTCACCCAAGATGCCACCTGCAGCGTTAATTTCTTCAACTGCCAGCTGAGCACCTCTTAATTGATCGGCTCCTTCAAGAGAATATGGCCCGGTTTCCGGATAGTTGAAACCAAGTTTGACTCCAAAAGTCATACTAAGTCCTATAATAAACAAAACGATTAAATTTTTTTTCATATTCCACCCCTTTCGTTGTACTTTTATAGCGCCTGATATAGCGCTTGAACTCTACCCACCTCCTTAAATGAAATGATTACGTTAATTCACGCAATTCTATTTCTATTGTATGTAAAATTCATAAAAATTCAATAAAGAAAATTTTTTGTATAAATCTTGTCTTATCAAAAAATATTTTATAATATTAGGGTATCGCTATTGATGTATTTAGTATTGTGAGATTGTTAACGTAAAGGAAACGTTTGCTATGAGGGGGTAAGGTTCAAAATCATTAAATAGCTAAGATTCTAAATAAGAGGGGTGCAGGATATGAAAATGAAAATCAGCATAAAAATTATTTTAATTTCGACAATTCTTGTATTGTCGACGGCAGTAGCAATTCTATTAATTACTATCTTTATGGATACTTTAAATTCCAAAAGAGATATAAAAGAATATAAAATTTCTGCTGAAAAAGAAGCTAAAAAATATATTAAGGACGTCGTAGAGTTAGGTTATGTGGTTATTGATAAAATTAATAATGATTTTGCCGATAAGGCAATGGCAGTAGACGTTATAAACAAACTAAGATATGGTCCGACAAAAGAAGAATATCTCTGGGTACATTCTACGGAGCAGGAAGTAAATATGGTTGTTGATCCTCAAAACCCTCAATTAAATAACAAAAGTGTGGCAAATTTTGTTGATCTGGACAGAGTTAAAAGTTTATCCATTGGCGGTAAAATATATCCGAAAGATTCAGATTTTGTAAAACAAAGAATTAAACCGGTAAACATCTACACTCAGCTTAATGAAATTATTAAGAATAATAAGGGTGAGGGATATTTATATTATTATAGCCCAAAACCGGATAATCCTGATATCGGTTATGCCAAACTTGCTTTTGTTAAAAGTTTCGGGACATGGAACTGGGCGATAGGTACCAGTATGTATGTTGACTTCATTGGTAAACAAGTTGAACAGAAAAAACAGAATATGAATGCTGCATTCGCCAGAAAAATTTTTGTGGTTGTTATTCTGACAATAATTATAGCAGTTCTGGCTGTGCTCATATCTATGTTGGCAACCAGGCCTATAGTCAGACCTATTGTAGAAACGTCTGATATGCTAAAAGATATGTCGGAAGGCGAAGGGGACTTAACCAAAAGACTGACAACCAAATCTAATGACGAAATAGGTGTTCTAACAGGATTTTTTAATACTTTCATCGGTAAAGTGGCTTTGCTTATAAAACAGTCACAGGAAACCTCTAAAAAAGTACAGGAGGGTTCTGACAGAGTTATTGCTTCATTCGTGGAAAATACTAAAGCATTGGAAAATGTCACTGTAGCAATTAATAATATAGCTCAGGGGTCTGGTCAGCAGGTAGATGAAGTCAGCAAAATCAATAAAATGATTGAAAAAATTAATGGTATAACTACGGAAGCTAAAACTCAATTTGATGATCAGGTTAATAAAAGTACGAATGCGTCTCAGTTGATACAGGTAGTTAATAATTCTATCAATCAGGTTTCCAGAGATATTGTTGATATTGAAAATTCTTCGGAAAAAACATTGCAGGTAGCAACGAACGGAGAAAATAAGGTTGAGGAATCCGTGCAGTCTATGGGTATGATTGACAATAAAGTCACAGAAATTTCTCAACAGATTGAAACTCTGGGCAAGAATTCGGAACAAATAGGGGAAATTATTAATGTTATTACTGATATCGCGACTCAAACAAACCTTCTGGCTTTAAACGCAGCCATAGAAGCTGCCCGTGCGGGTGAAGCCGGTAAAGGATTCGCTGTAGTTGCTGATGAAGTCAGGAAGCTGGCAGAAAGAAGCGCTGAAGCAACCAAAGAAATAGCAAATATTTTAAACAGCATCCAAAGTGTTTCCAAACAATCTATAAATTCTATGAACGAGGGTACAACAATTGTTCAGGAGGGAGTGCTTCTTGCTGAACAGGCAAGAAAAGCATTACAGGAAATTGTAATGGCAGTAAAAGGCAACGGTGTACAGATCAGAAATATTGCCAAATCATCTCAGGAAGTTACATCAAACATTGATGAAGCCGTAGCCACAATAAATACCTTGCAGGAATCTATATCGGCGACCACTCAGAAAATGGATGATGTAGCCGAAAGTATCGCAGAAGTGAATAAATATATCGGAAATGTTGTAGACATATCTCAGTCAAACGCAGCAGGAGCTGAGGAAGTTTCGGCATCGGCAGAAGAAGTAACCGCTTCTATGAATGAAGGCTTGATGAAGGTAAGGGACAATGTAACTGAAGTGAGTAATCTTAACACCCTGCTGAACAGATTTAAAGTTTAGAACACAGTTAATGACTAATGTAAAAAGCCCTGTTATATGCAGGGCTTTTTTTTTATTGTATACTCTTAACAAAATGGTTAACAGCTTTGTTGTCTTTATCGCTCATTCCTCGATGTACATTCAGTACGCCTATGGAATTCGCTCCTTGAAGACTAGTTGTAAGCCATTTTGTGTCGAGTGTCGGTCTTAGTATAGAATGGTTCTATGAAAAAAAATCTACAGAGTGTAAGTTGTATAATAGTTGCGTCCGGACAAGGCAACAGATTTCGGAATTCGTTACCCAAACAGTTCATACCGCTTAAGGGCAAACCTATACTGGAATATAGTCTGGAAGTGTTTCAGCAGCATCCACAAATTGATGAGATTATTCTGGTCCTTAATAAAGAGTCTCTGGATATACATGAAAAAAGTATCAATCTGAAAAAATACACGAAATTAACAAGGATAGTGACCGGTGGACAAACGAGGCAAATATCGGTATGTAATGGTCTGGACGCCTGTAGTGCCAAAGCAGAACGTGTTCTGGTCCATGACGGAGTAAGACCATTTGTCACAGAAGATTTGATTAGTTACTGTTTGAACGGATTAACCAAATATAAGGCGGTTTCTGTAGCCATTCCTGTCAGCCAGACTGTGTTTGAAGTTGATGAACAGCAGGTCGTTAAAAATGTTCCAGACAGAGAGCGGCTGTACTGTGTTCAGACACCTCAGGGCTTTATGATGAACACTATAAAAAAAGCTCACAAAATGGCAAAAAATGAAAAGCGTTATGATTTTACAGATGACTGTGGAATGATAATTCATTACGGCCTTGGCGAAGTGGGTTTAATAGAAGGTAGTGAAAAAAATATAAAAATTACTTATCCTGATGATATATATGTAGCTGAAAAAATCCTGGGAAATTTATCAATCTGAAATAAATTCAGCTCCGCTTTTATGATGAGTGGCTTCAGTTCCATTCAAATATCCGTTTTTATATCCTTTTCTTTTTAAAACGTCATGCAAGGAAGCATCATCAAAGGCATAAACATCATAAATTTTTTTAGGGAAAATCCTATAATTAAGGTCTTTGGGCAATATTCTACCTTTAATACCAAAAATTCCTCCGGCGACATTACTCATAAAGGGCAGGCTGACATGATATAAATTGCCATCCTTTCCTTTCATATTTTTTGGACGGAAAAATAAATTACTTTCCGGATTACATATGTTTTTTTTATAACGCATGCTTAACATGCCTATTTTCGGCAGGTTTTTAACTCCTTGGACCAGATACTCAAAATCCTTTATAGAAAAAGTGATATCAGGGTCAATTACAACAATTATTTCCGGCAGATTAGATTCATTAACGTAGGTTTTGAGATAATTATTAAATACCGCGGCCCTTCCCAGGTTTTCATCCACAAAATTTATTTCAACACGTTTGTTTTTCAATGTTTTTAAGTATGTTTTGATCGGACTTTCGGAAGCATTATCGATAACCGTAAGATACACATCGTCACGTTTTTCTACTATGTCTAATATTGATTTAAACGATTTTTTTATTAGATCAAGATGCCAGTGTGTAGCAACCATAATCAGGATTTTATCTTTAAATAAACTATGGTCGAAATTGGAATGAAAGATAGGTTTGGATTCCAGAATTTTCCAATCGATATTTTCCATAAGAGAATATCTTACAGCTTCTTTAAAAAAGAGGCAAATCAATATCCGGTTTACTAATCAAATCCCTTATGTTAGTCTAATCTCATGCAAAACATAGGGTTGTTGATGACCTATAATGAAGAAGATATCATTGATGAAGTCATGCAGGCAAATAAAAAATTTTTTGATAAAATATTTGTGCTGGACGGTTCAACTGATAAAACCACAGAAATACTACGCAGTTATGACAATGTAAAATATTTGATTCAGGATAAGGATCTGTTCCCACCTCGAAAGATTCGGGACGGGGCTAGACAGTTTTTATTGGAAAAAGCGCAAGAAATGTATGGTTATGAAGGTTGGTTTACCCTGCTGCACGGGGATGAGATCTTTGTAGATGACCCCAATGAAGTCATAAAAAGAGCAGAAAAAGTCAAAGCTGAAATAGTCAACTGGCATGCGCTTAATTTTTTTCTGCATTCAAGTCAAAAAGACACATACGACCCCAAAAAGCCTGTCCAGCAGCAAGTAATTTTTTATCATCCGGGTGGGCTGGAAGTGCGTCAGTTTAAAAATAAAAAAGGTATTTTTTATGATCTTAACCAAATGTATCGTGTCCTTCCATATGGTCTAAAAAACAGAATTTTATTCGATTATCCTATTTTCAAACATTATGTGGTGAGGTCTGTAAAACAAAAACAGTCAAAACCGATAGGTGGTATCGAAGCCCGCCGGGATGAAATATCCAAAAATCAGAATAAGCCTCAGTCTATTAAGATTGATGATATTTTTGTAGATAAAAATGATCCCGAGCGGAAGCAGGTCAGAAAATATGATGGCAGTTTTTACGAATTTGAACCTGGCAAAAGACCACCATTTTTCTTTCAATGGCTGGCCTGGCATAAATACAGGCCCATAGAATGGGGTATTATCGGTGAGCTATTTAAAAAGAAAAGTTAATTTGAAAAGGATCAAGAAAATCCTCATAATTCGCCCGGACGCCATGGGCGATGTGATACTTACTTTCCCACTTGCTCATGAGCTTAAAAAGAATATTTCCGGTTCTGAAATTTACTATCTATGCTCAAACTATACTAAAGAGCTGATTGAAGCCCATCCGGACATAACCGGAACTATTAATGACAATTATAGAGGCACAAAATCAATTAAGGAATATTGCAAATTATTAAGAAAAGTACGAAATATGCGCTTTGATGCGGTTTTTCATTGTTATAATGAAATTGATTACGCGTTAATGATGTTTTTGGCTTTAATTCCTTACCGGATAGGCGATTCTTCCAAACTGGCACCGAAGCTATTCCACAATTTTAAGGTAAACCAGGATTTCAGGAATTTTTTAAACCATGAGACTGATATCAATTCGAATCTCCTCAAGGCGCTTAAAATTCCCAGGCCTGAAAAAGCTGAATTTAACCTAAGTGAAATTAAAGCTGCGCTTAAGTCTGATATCAGCAAACTTATTTTAACCATGAAGAAGAAAAAAACAGTGATCATTCATCCCGGGATGATTAATGGCAATCTGCCTTGGGAAAATGAGAAATACAGAGAGCTTATCGAACTTCTGCAAAAGGATTATCAGGTGTTTCTGACCGGTGGCAAATCAGAAATAGCCAACAATAAAAATATTTCAACTGGTCTGCAGGTTATAGACTTAAGCGGTGCGACAAGCATGCTTGATCTTTTACAATTATTGAAAGAAGCTCACTGTATCATATCTGTAAATACGGGCCCGATGCACATGGCAGCAGCACTAGGAACGCCTGTAGTACTGCTTTCTCCAACCAAATGGATAAAACCCAATCGTTGGGGCCCATACGGGGTTAGCCTGATTGTTGAACCTTCAAAAATATGCAAAACCAGATGTAATCCTTATAACTGCAAAACACGATTTTGTGTTGAGGATTTATTGGTAGAAGATGTTGTTGACGCTGTACAAAAAATTGGAGAACTAAATAAAAAATCAGATATAGCTACTATTAAAAAATATATGCTTAAATTTTCCCTGAATGTTCTGAATCTCACAACTGAGGACCTGTCTGGCGCTTGCAGCGGATTTACATATTTTAACAGCGCTGATATCGATTCCAACTTTTTATATTTTATCATTAATAATGACATCAATATTATCATTAAAAATAATATAACATTTTTTGACCGATTGATTCGCCAGATAGCAGCTACAGCTATTTATTATCCGCCCTTATTCGTTAATTTGAAAAAAACTGAAAAACTTGAAGACAAATTGTTCTCATATTTGCAAAAAGATTAATGATGCTGGAACTAAAAAAAATATTAATAATCCGTCCTGATGAGCTGGGTGATGTGATTCTCAGCCTGCCACTTGCGGTTGAACTAAAAAAACAGTTCCCAAATGTTCAAATTTATTACTTATGCTCGGAATATACTGCTCAATTGCTGGAATATCATCCGGCAGTTAACGGCTGTATTATTGACCCTCTGGAAAAAGGCAGAACATATAAGGGTATTTTTAAATTTGTAAAAGAAATCAAACAACAGAATTTTGATGCAGTATTCCATTGTTATAATGAATTTGCCTATGCTCTTGCAGTATATCTTGCTCGAATTAAGTTTAGAGTAGGGGATAGTTCCAAGCTGGCACCGCGATTTTTTCATAATTATCGTGCTAGACAGGACTTTACAAATATCTGGAACCACGAGGTAGACCTGAATTTGAATCTGTTAAGAGCTCTTCGCTTAAATGTACCGCAAATAGGGGATTTCGGTATGAAACTTGATTTTTCCAAAGCGGAAAACCCACTTATTAAAAAGGCAATTACTATTAAAAATTATATCATGGTTCACCCCGGTCTTGGCAAAGGGAACCGTTTCTGGGGAATTATTAAATATAAAGCTTTAATAGACTGGCTGGTCGATAAGGATTATGGTGTTATTATCAGCGGGGGAGCATCTGAATTACAACAAAATAAAGAAATCGCGGCAGATTATCCAGGTAAAGTAATTGATTTGACCGGTAAAACAAGTTTGATTCAGTTAGCCTTTCTGATAAAAGGTGCCGAAATATTTGTCTCAGTGGACACTGGTCCTATGCATCTTGCTGCTGCCCTGGGCATACCGGTTGTACTTATTTCACCCTCCAAATATGTTAAGCCCAATCGTTGGGGGCCTTATGGCGTAAAAAATAAAATTGTCTATGCCAAGAGGACGTGCCCGCTGCGTTGTTTCCCCTACAACTGTATTGAAAAATACTGTGTGGACGCTATTCAGATAGAGCAAGTGGCTAATGCCATTGAACAAATAAACAGGGAAAAGGCAGTAAGTATCCTGGAGTATAAAAAACAATGGCTTAAAGTATCGTTAAATATCCTGATTCTGAGCGACAAATTTATAAATGACAAAATTTTGAAGGGGTTTAATGTTTATTATGAAAACGATATTAAAGGAGCAATTTTAAAGTTTATAGTAAATAACGATATTAACCTGATTATTAAAAATAAAATAAGTTTATGGGATAAAATTATTTGCAGGATTGCCTCGTTGTATATTTATTATCCACCGGTAGTTAAAACCGTATTAACTGAAAATATTATAGATTAACCGTGGTTTTTGTCTGGTAAAATACCGATTAACAGTTCCTCTGTTTCCCTGGCGCAATTTTCATAAGAAAAATTTTTGATATTTTCATATCCGGCTTTTATCATTTTTTGCTGCAATGATTTGTCGGTAAGCAGCTTGCCAAGGGCATCTGCCATTTCATCTGTGTTTTTTGGGTCAACATAGAGTGCTGCCGAACCGCCAACTTCAGGCATGGAAGTGATGGAAGAGGTGATAACCGGTATGCCCGCTGCCATGGCTTCAAGTATGGGTAAGCCAAAGCCTTCGTAATTAGTTGCAAAGAACAGACAGACAGCATGCTGATAGAGTTCGACAAGTGCAGTTTTAGGTAAATTTTTCAGAAGTATAATATCTGTGTCGTTTTTTATCATTGTTTTGATGTCCTCTGGTACCGGAGGGTTGGTTTTGGTAATTATTACAAACTGATATTCTTTGTCTCTGTTGCAGTTCTGAAAAGCGCTTATCATATTCAAAACATTTTTTCTGGTTTCAAATGGCGCTACGGTAAGTACATAGGGTTTGGTTAAATGATACTGTTTTGTTATAGTACCCGAAGCCTGTTTCCCTTGGAAAGCTTTATCCCAGCCATTATAAATTACTTGAATTTTTTGAGGATCGATTTTCAGAAAACTGACGATATCTTTTTTTGTGTATTCACTGACAGCTACAAGTGCCCGAGCCTTATCTAGCTGTTTATGTACCTTATGAGTCATCCATTTAATATCCAGAATATAGTTAAGTTTTTTAAGACCTGTGGAATTCGCTATTTCCTGCAGACGCAGAGGAAAGTACATGATATCGTGGACAGTGACTACGTAAGGGAAATTGATGGTGAAAACATTATATTGGCCGGGGAAAAATAAAAGATTAACTCTATTTTTGAGAAGAAATTTTTTGAAATGATTTTTCAGGTCCCAGAATAATAAGGTAGGTTTATAGATTATTTTTTCATATTCATTAAGCACCGGATAATCAGGTATGGTTTTTTTGTCCCTGAAGAGCAGAAAAAAACGGTCTTTTTGCTTTATATCAATTAGAATGTTGAGCAGATAACTGCCAATACCACGTGTTAAAGAGTCATCCTGAAGGGACCTGCAATCAATAGCAATCTTTGTCATATAAAGTACACCTTAATTCTATTTTCTGTTAGAATAAAATATTATGCAAGTTTTATTGTTTTTACCGGTCGGTATTTATATATGTCTGTAATTTTATCTATTTGTATTCCCACTTATAAAATGGCTCAATATCTGGACTATGCGCTGAAAAGTATAGCCGAACAAGTCACAAAAGAGCAGTTAAAGCAACTGGAAATTTGTATTAGTGATAATGCCTCACCGGATAATACCACGGAAATTGTGAAAAAATGGCAAAAAGATAGTGTCGTGAGTATAAAATATTTTTGTCATCAGGAAAATAAAGGAATGGATGAGAATTTATTGCAGGTTGTGAAAATGGCTGCTGGAAAATATTGCTGGTTCCTGGGCAGTGATGACGCGCTAATGCCCGATGCAATTGCCAGGATTATTCGAGAGATCGGGAGTGCTGATGATCCGGATATAATTTTTTGTAATCGTATTGAATGTGATATGGGAATGAACCCAAAAGTAAACAAACCATGGTTAAAACAGCCAAAAAAGGATTGCCTGTTTAATCTAGCCTATGATAAAAGTTTTATAGGATATTCCAAATCGGTGTCTTCACTCGGTGGTCTATTCAGTTACCTCAGTTCGCTGGTTTTTAAACGTAGCAGATGGCTGGATGTAAAGGGTTATGAATCTTATATAGGGCATCATTATTTGCATATTTTTATGCTTTTTAAATTTCTGGAAAAAGGCTGCAAAGTTAAATATGTTTATGATCCGCTGGTATATTGCCGAATTAACGATGTTTATGAAAAATTATTCGGACATACAAAGCGATTAATTCATGATTTAAACGCATACAGCTTGCTGGCCGAAATGACTATAAAAGAGAAACCTGACGTGCTTCGGGCTTTTAATAAATTGATGTATAGAGAGCATTCTTATCGCAATGTCTGGTCATATAGCGCTTGCGAGCCTGAGAGAAAACAATGGGAGGAAGTGATTCCTTATT
The DNA here is from genome assembly GCA_028715625.1 of Candidatus Margulisiibacteriota bacterium. NCBI lineage: Bacteria > Bacillati > Candidatus Margulisiibacteriota > Candidatus Margulisiibacteriota bacterium. The sequence goes on from JAQURL010000021.1 coordinate 13,084, forward strand.
TACGTAAATTCAACTATCCGGAGTGGGTTATATATATATCTACAATACGCTGGCTGAGCAAAATTCTCTATCGGGTATAAATTCCAGCAATGAAATCATTGGATAAAATAATTATTTCCATTTATAATATATGAAATTTTTTAATTAACTTACAAGTAGCAGCAAAAATGAAATAGGAGGGTTAGATTAATGAATACTTTGGAAAAGAAAATGGTTGATATTCTAAAGGGGTTAAAAGAAAATCATCATGTTATCGGGATTAAAGCAGAGTTTGAAGCCGAGGGAACAAGGCTTGAAGAAGCGTTGAGATTAAAAGATGTTGTTTCCAAAGCCGGGTTGGACCTCACTATAAAAATAGGTGGCTGCGAAGCGCTTAAGGATATGTATGACGCGCGTTCTATAGGTGTTACACATATTGTGGCCCCAATGATTGAATCCGCCTATGCTTTAAAAAAGTATTTAGGTTGTGTCAAGCTGGCTTTTCCTGAAGATGAAAGAAAAGATACCAAATTTTTGATTAATCTGGAAACAATCCAGGGCTACAAAAACATTGACGAAATCCTGGCCTTAAAAGAAATAAAATCCCTGTCAGGAATAGTTCTGGGAAGAGTAGACCTTACAGGTTCTCTGGGATTAACCAGAGAAGATGTAAATTCCGATTTAATATTTAATATAGCCAAAGATTTGTTCAATAAAGCTAAAAAACTGAAAATGGAAACTGTAATCGGTGGAGGAGTTTCTAAAGAAACAGTACCCTTTATTAATAAGCTACCTAAAGGTTCGGTTAATAGATATGAAACCAGAAAAGTTATCTTCAAATGTCCCGAAGCTCTTTCCGGTTCTTATGACAAAGGCATTCTGAAAGCTGTGGGTTTTGAGTTAATGTGGCTTAAAAATAAACGTAACTTTTATGGTATGATTTTTGAGGAAGATACCCATCGTATTGTAATGCTGGAAAAGCGCTACAAAAAGTTGATAAAAGACGCGGGCGGCGCTTACGAATAACTTATACCAAGTTGCCATCAGTCAACTTTATTGACTGCGTTCTCGGCATGCTCATTTTATGATTGTATTTTGGTATTAATTGTTAAATAGACTGCGTTTAATCAGTTCGAGTTTATTGACCAGTTCTTGATTAATCACGAATTGCCGAGAAATAACATGGCCGATTTTTTTAAGGCCGATGAAGGTTACTTTGTTGCCCAGTGTTTTCTTATCTTTTTGTAATAAAACAGCTACTCCCTGCATAGAGATTTCTTTCATTGTGGCCAAAGCAGATGGTTCGATTAAGGCATAGGAATATTTTTTTATTTCTTCATTATCAGCTTTATTGAAAAGCCCCTCCTGATAAAAAATTTCATTGATGATAAGCAGCCCTATATTGATTGCCGAACCATGAGGTATCTTATAATCGGACAGGATTTCCAACGCGTGTCCCAGGGTATGACCGTAATTCAGGCTGCGGCGAAGATTCAGTTCAAATTCATCATGTTCAATAACGACTTTTTTTACGCTTAATGCAGCCTGAATGAGGGGTTTAAAGTTATTAATCTTTACAACCTTGCCTTTTTTGACGCATTTTGAGTAAATATCCAGGACATCCCTGCCACCTGTTATGCAGAGCTTTAAAATTTCACCCAGGCCGGAATTTACTTCCCGCACAGCTAATGTTTTCAGAAAGTTAGGATTGATGATAACTTCAGCCGGCGCTGAAAAAAGAGCCAGCTGATTTTTTGCATTATTATGGTTAATTCCTGCTTTGCCGCCAATACAGCTGTCACACATAGCCAGTAAAGTTGTCGGGAAATAAGTCCAGGATATGCCTCTTTTATAGCAGGCCCCGACAAAAGCACCGACATCCTGAGTTATACCTCCGCCCACAACGACGAGTTTTTCATTTTTGGTGAAGGAGTTTTTTTGCAGAAAATCGACTACTTTAATGACATTTTCTATGGATTTGAATTCTTCCGTTGCTTCTGCCCTATATGTTCTGGATTTTAGAAAATCAACTTTTTTTGTTTTTAAATACAAGCCCAGAACGTAATTGTCCACCAGCAGTAAGTTCTTATTGTTAGTTTGTAGTAATTGCTTTACAGGAAGAAAAGCGTCAGTCTCTGAATCCCAATGTACTTTATAAGGTCTGGGGACTGATGTAACTTGAAAGTCCGAGGACAGGATATCAACTTTAAAGTTTTTATTTTCAATGCGAAAAGAAGCAGACTTGCTCATTTTTGAAAACCTCCGATGGAGTAACCACCATCAATAATTATATTTTGCCCGGTGATATAGCTGTTTTGCGAAGAGCATAAAAAATAAGCCAACTCTGCAATCTCATTGGTATCAGCTAGCCGCCCCAATGCAATTTTTTCTTCAAAGTCTTTAATAGTTTCAGGAGTATTATTTTGAACTGTCATTTTTGTTGCTACAAAGCCCGGCGAAAGTGCATTAACCTTTATATTATAGGCACCCAGTTCCAGAGCTAATGTTTTAACAAGACCGATTAAAGCGTGCTTGGACATTGAATAGGATGTACGGCCTTTACGTGACAAAAAGCCGTAAATAGAGGATATTCCCAGAATATGTCCTTCTTTTTCGACTTTTAAAGGTTTCAATAAATATTGCAAAACCTGATAAAAAGACAGGGTATTGATGGCCAGAGTTTTATCCAGTTCTTCATAACTGATTTCCTCAAAGGATTTGGGTCGGTTATAGCCTGCACATTGTATTATTACATTTGCTTTAATTTTATGTTTGGTAAAATATTTGTCGATAGATTTGCGGTCGGCAAGGTCCATTTCTTTTCTGGTCGGAGCTATGACCTGATATTTTTCTTGTTTAAATTTTTTAACAATCGCGCTGCCGATATCACCATTACCACCTAATATAAAGAGAGTTTTCATTTGAGCTCCTTTCATTGCTCGGGCCAGAGTGGCACCAGCATATTATCAGCGAATTCCTGGCGGTCCAGAAACGGCCACATGTCCTCAAGTGGCTTGGATACCATTCTTCCATCAGGTTTTTTTTCCGAAGAAAGTTTGGGCATAAATTTATAGTCGGTACTAAGCTTAACCTCGCAAAGTACAGGCCCTTTTTTGTCTAGTACTTGCTTTATTTTCCCCCGGATATTTTTATGTTTGTCCAGACAAGCATAAGTCAAATCAAAAGCAGCCGCGATTTTTTGAAACGAGGGGAAACTGACCCCGGAGCCGCAATCACAGGCTATACGTCTTCCCTCAAAAAAATTATCCTGAGTTTGTTTGATGGAAATATAGCCTTCATTATTCAGATAAAAAAGTTTGATGGGTAAATTATTTTGTTTTACAGTCTGTAATTCCTGCAAATTCATTTGCAGGCTGCCGTCTCCTGCCAGACAAATAACATTTTTGTCACTGGCAACCGCTGCCCCAATTGCGGCGGGTAAGTCGTATCCCATGGATGCACAACCTGAATTCCAGAAGACCCGCTGACCTTTTTTTATGATTCCAGCCTGGAATTCGGCCACACAAGCCGTACCGTTCCCAGCTACCAGAATATCATTTTCTTTCATTTGTTCATTTAATTGCTGAATAAAATAATAAGGATTTATCAGGTCCTGCTGCTTTTCGTATTCCGGAAGCACTACCGGATATTTAATTTTTCTTTGAACGCACCATTCCAGCCAGGTTTTATAAGAAGGGAGTTTTACTTTATAAAGTTGTTTATCCAACATTTGTAAAAATTGTTTAGCATCACTTCTAACGGCAATATCAGGAAGTACAGTCGATTTTTGCAGTTCGGCTGCATCAATATCCACAATTACTTTTTTAGCGTGTCTGGCATATGTTTGCCAGTTGTAGCCTATTTGACGGATATTATTCCTGGAACCTATAGAAATGAGCAGGTCAGCGTTTTGCAGGGCAAAATTTCCGGCCCTGTCACCGACAGTTCCCACGCGCCCTATAAATAATTCGTGGTCAGAAGGAATAATATCAACATTATTGAAGGTTGTCAGAACCGGAATCTGCAGTTTCTTAATTAATTGTAAAAAAAGTGACTGAGCGTCAGAGACACGAATACCTCTTCCTGCCAAAACAACAGGGCGCTGGGAGGTTTTAAGTAAACTTATAATTTTGTTTAATTTACCAGTTAGTTCAGTACTGTCAAAGATTAGCTCATCCTCAGTTCCTTTGTACACCTTTAATTTTTTTTCATCGATCATGGCGCTTTGCACATTAAGCGGGATGTCCAGCCAAACTGGCCCTGGTCGGCCATTAGTCGCCAAATAGATGGCTTTTTCCAGACAATATTTTATATCCTGCGGGTCTGTAACCATTACAGCATATTTGGTGACAGGTTTGACCATATCCACAATATTTATTTCCTGGTCGCCTAATTGGCGCAAAGGAATATTCGGGCAGGAAGCGATTGTAGTCTCAAATTTTACCTGACCGGACAAATAGAGCACAGGTACAGAATCCAGCCACTGACCGATAACGCCGGTAAGGGCGTTGGTTCCTCCAGGGCCGGTTGTTACGCAAACCACACCCAGATCGCCAAAAATTCTGGAGTAACCCTCAGCAGCAATGGCGCAGCCTTGTTCATGATGATTACAGATATATTTTATTGATTTACTTTTTCCGATAGAGTCATTAAGGTGCATGGCGCCTCCGCCGGAAATCATAAATATATGACGTACTTTATATTCTTCCAGTCTTTTAACTATATAATCGCTTAATTTTATTGTCATATTATTTGTCTGTTTCCAGTAATTCTTTTTTAAGATCAGCTTTGCGCTCCGAGTACCAATTATATAATTTGCTTATGCCTTCGTCTATCGACGTAAAGTGCAGGGAGGGCATTTCTTTTTTTAAGCGGTCGTTATTGCCGCTGTATTCCGGCCCCAGTCCTCCTTTGGCAATTTTTATTTGCACATTTTTTTTAGCAATATGTTTGATTTTAGCTGCAATTTCAGCCAGTTCTATGGATTTGTCCGGAGTGACATTATATGATTTGTATTTAGGTTTATTTTCAATAAAATATTTAAGAACAGTCATCAGATCATCAATAAAAATGTAATCAAATTTACGATTTTGTTTAATAGTTATTGGTAAATGAAACAGGGTTTTGCAAATTGCGTTAGAGATAAAACGAATGGCATAGTCTTCATAAGGTCCGAAAATGCCAAAAATACGTAAATCGTAAATATTTTCCGTAGTTTGTTCAATGTATCTGCCTTTAACATAACTGGAAAGGCCATGTTCATCATCAGGTAAATGTTGGCCAAAATAATCTTCTTTCATCTTAGGTTTATAAAATCGTGAGTCATAAATAGCTCCTGAACCGGTAATAATCATTTTTTTATAATATTGGGCAAATCGGGCAAGGTTCAGGAACATCCTGGTGTTGGTATAAAAAATGCCTGAGCAATCCTGGGCATTTCGATGACCCGGCTTGCAGGCTGCGTGAATAACAGTATCTATTTCATGATTTTTAAAAAACTGTTCCAGTTGGTCATCGTTGGTCAAGTCCAACTGTGAATGGTCTGGAGCCAAAATATTGTATTCGTTATTCAATTTGGACAAAAGTATATTACGTCCGATAAATCCGGAACCGCCGGTAAGAAAAATAGTCTTCTTTTTTAATAACTTAGCCATATCGCCGCTAGATTAAGTATAATGAATACCTGTGTTAATCGTAAAGGAGATATTTGGCCTTGTCTAAAGATGATGCTTAAAATCAAGAAATATTGTAAAATACTAACACATTCTTTTAAGGAGATACCTATGAAAGTAGTAATATTGGCCGGGGGGTTCGGTTCCAGGTTAAGTGAGGAAACGGATGTTATTCCCAAACCTATGGTAGAAATAGGCGGGAAACCTATCATATGGCATATTATGAAAATATATTCCCAATTCGGATTCCATGATTTCGTTATTTGTCTGGGTTATAAAGGCTATATTATTAAGGAATATTTCGCCAACTACTTTCTTCATCAAAGTGATATCACATTCGATTTAACAACCAATAAAACAATAGTGCATTCCAATGCCAGCGAACCCTGGAAAGTTACTTTAGTGGATACAGGGCCCAATACTATGACCGGCGGCAGAATCAAACGTATTCAAAAATACGTAGGTAATGAAAGTTTTATGCTTACCTATGGCGATGGTGTAGCGGATGTAAATATCAAGGAACTGGTTAAATTTCATAAAAGTCACGGGAAATTGGCAACATTGACCTCGGTTCAAACAGAAGGTCGTTTCGGCGCCATTGATATGGATAAAAATAATAAGGTCTCCTATTTTATGGAGAAACCGAAAGGTGACGGCAGTTGGATAAACGGAGGTTTTTTTGTTTGCGAGCCTCAGGTTTTCGATTATATTGAAAATGATCAGGTAATTTTCGAACAGGAACCCTTGAAAAAGTTAACAAAAGAAGGTCAATTATTTTCTTTTAAACATCACGGATTCTGGCGTTCTATGGACACCTTGCGCGAAAAGATACAGCTTAATGATTTATGGAATAATAACAAGGCTACATGGAAAATCTGGTAATTGTGAATTTATTTGGCAATATTTACAAGAATAAACGTGTATTTATTACGGGACATACCGGGTTTAAAGGTGCCTGGCTTTGCTTATGGCTTAAATATTTGGGTGCAGATGTTAAAGGTTACGCGCTGGAACCTTATACTGACCATGATTTTTACGTAGTTACGAATATGGAAAATCAGGTCAAATCTGTAATTGGTGATATTCGCGATTATAAAAAATTAAAAAAAGAAATTAGCGATTTTCAACCGGACATTGTTTTCCATCTTGCTGCCCAGCCTTTGGTACGCGATTCATACAAGACTCCCAGAGATACATACGAGATCAATGTAATGGGCACGGTGAACGTTCTGGATATTGTGAAAGACACTCCGTCGGTTAAGGCCTGTATTATAATCACTTCAGATAAATGTTACGAAAATGTTGAAAAAGAAGATGGTTATCAGGAAACCGATCCTATGGGCGGATTTGATCCCTATAGTTCCAGCAAAGGCTGCGCGGAGCTTGTAACTGCTGCTTACCGCAGGTCTTTTTTTAATCCTTTAAATAACCGCCAGGGTACGCTTATCGCGTCTGCACGTGCAGGTAATGTAATCGGTGGTGGGGATTGGCAAAGGGACAGGATTATTCCAGACAGTATTAAAGCTTTGAAGAAAAAAGAACCGATTAAAGTAAGAAATCCTAAGTCCGTAAGGCCTTGGCAGCATGTACTGGAACCTTTAAGCGGATATTTACTTTTAGCCAGCCAGGCTTTTACGCTGCATGGCTATCTGGGTTTAGCTGACAATAATTCTTTTTACAAAGATAATCTGGCCGGAGCCTGGAATTTCGGACCGGATATAGACAAGCTTGTTACAGTGGGAGAGTTGGTGGAAAAAATTATTCAATACTGGGGAAACGGTTCCTGGCAGGATACCCATGAACCAGGGGCTGTCCATGAACATAAATTGCTGCACCTTGATTGTGCCAAAGCTAAAAAATTAATAGACTGGAACCCTGCTTTAACTGTGGAAGAAAGCATCGAATTGACTGTGGCCTGGTATAAAAAAATTAATGAAAAAAAACCAAATATGCATGATTTTTCACAGCAACAGCTCGCTACTTATATACAAAAAGCTCAGAATAAAAATATTGTCTGGAGTAAATAATGAGCAAAGAAACTTCAAAAGATAAAATACTTTCCGAAGTAAAGAAATATTATAAGTTTGCTTTCAAACATGATGATTTTGTCCCGGGGAAAACCAGGGTAAATTACGGGGGCCGTTTTTTCGATGAAAATGAATTGCTAAATCTGGTTGATTCTTCGCTGGAATTCTGGCTAACTTACGGCAAATATTCCGAATTATTCGAGAAGAAACTTGCTGCTTTCCTGGGCGTTAAATTCGCATTACTGGTAAATTCGGGTTCATCCGCAAATTTGCTGGCCTTTATGGCCCTAACCTCTCCGCTGTTAAAGGACAGACAAGTGCATAGAGGCGATGAGGTTATCACCATAGCCGCTGGTTTCCCTACAACTGTAGCCCCTATCATACAATATGGCGCAATCCCTGTTTTTGTGGATGTAGACCTGGAAACAGCCAATATCAATGTTAACTCCTTAGAAAAAGCTTTATCCAAAAAGACTAAAGCATTAATGCTGGCCCACACTTTAGGTAATCCTTTCAATATAAAAGCTGTGAAAAAATTCTGCAAGGATAATAATATATGGTTAATCGAAGACAATTGTGACGCCTTGGGGAGCAGATATTTGGCTGAAAAGAAGTGGCCAACCATCCAATCAACCACCCATCTAACCTATCAATATACCGGAACCTTCGGTGACATAGGTACCAGTAGTTTCTATCCGCCGCATCACCTGACAATGGGTGAGGGAGGAGCTGTTTACACTAATAATACGTTACTAAAAAAAATAATGCTTTCGTTGAGAGACTGGGGCAGAGATTGCTGGTGCGATAGCGGGAAAGATGATACCTGTAAAAAGCGATTCTCCCAGCAGTTCGGCAGTTTACCTTTCGGCTATGATCATAAATATGTCTACAGCCATTTCGGCTATAACCTTAAAGCTACGGATATGCAGGCTGCCATTGGTTGTGCCCAACTGGATAAACTTTCTATTTTTATTAAAAGACGTCAACATAATTTTCAACGTCTATTCAAAGGACTCAGTGATTTACAGGAATATTTATTATTACCGACCGCGACAGAGAACAGCGATCCGTCCTGGTTCGGTTTTTTAATAACAATAACCGATAAATGTAAATTCAAGCGCAATGATCTGGTAAAATTTTTGGAAGATAACAAAATTCAGACCAGAAATCTTTTCGCAGGGAACTTACTCAGGCACCCTTGCTTCGATAGTCTGAAAAAAGGTGAAGATTACAAAATTGTTACTAATTTAAAAAATACCGACAAGATAATGAATGACAGTTTCTGGATAGGGGTCTATCCGGGTCTTGATAATTCTAAAGTCGATTACATGATTCAAAAAATAAGGTCTTTTGTTTTAGAAAAGATATAAATTTATGAAAAAATTGATAAGTATTATGACAGCTTGTTACAACGAAGAACCTAATGTAAGGAATTTATATCAGGCAGTTAAAAAAATATTCACACAGATGCCGGAATATAATTACGAACACATTTTTATTGATAATGCCTCGACTGATAAAACAGTGGGAATCTTGAAAGAGATAGCTAAAAAAGATAAAAATGTAAAAATAATTGTTAATACAAGAAATTTCGGTCACGTACGTTCTCCCTTTTACGCATTTTTACAAACAAAAGGTGACGCCGTGATCAGTCTGGTGGCAGATTTCCAGGATCCACCTGAAATGATTAAAGATTTTTTAAAGAAGTGGGAAGATGGATATAAAATAGTTATCGGGGTTAAGCACAAAAGTAAAGAATCGACATTAGTCTTTATGCTGCGAAAAATGTATTATAATTTGTTGAAAAAAATGTCTAATACCGGACATATTAAGAATTTCACTGGGTTCGGTCTATACGATAAACAGGTTATAGACACCCTAAAAAAGTTCAAAGATCCATATCCTTATTTTCGTGGACTTATAGCGGAAATAGGTTTTGAAAGAGCGGAAATAAATTACGTTCAGCCTAAGCGCAAGGAAGGAAAGTCAAAGAATAATTTTTATAGTTTATACGATATGGCCATGTTGGGGTTTGTTAATCATACCAAAGTACCGTTGAGGTTAGCTACTTTTATCGGGTTTATCGTTTCTATAATCAGCTTATTGATAGCTTTTTCTTATTTTATTTATAAACTGGTCTTTTGGAACAGCTTTCAAATGGGTATGGCACCACTTATTATAGGCCTGTTTTTTTTCGGCGCTGTGCAACTTTTTTTTATTGGCATTATCGGTGAATATATCGGGGCAATTTATACACAAGTTAAAGACCGCCCTCTGGTGATCGAGAAGGAAAGAATTAATTTCTAGATGAATTCCACGTTTAGTAAACGCGCCTATACAATTCATTTTTCTATATGCCTGATAGGCCTGTTAAAGCTCTTAAGAATGACAGCGACAATTGTAGCTGAAAAGATGGCGGCAGTGTCAGGGAATGTTGATTTTTATTTATGGATTAAACCTTTGTTTTTCCCCTATAAACCCGTAGATGTTCTGTTCTATATAGTGAGTATAATCGTACTGTTTTTGTATTTTTCTTTATTTTTTGTTTTGCTTAATATAAATCCAAAAAATAAAACTGAACAAAACAGGACAAAACTATGGTTCTATTCCATAAATCTATTTTTATTGAATATGGTTGTATTTATACCTAAAAATCCCGGTGATTATGGACTCAGGGTATTATTATGGATATTGATTTTCTTGTTACCGCTTTATTATCGAGTAATAAAAATAGATGGAATTATTAATTTTTTAAAAAAATATTCCCAAATATTGTATGTTTTAATATTTACCTTATGTTTATTACAAATATTCTCCATTTTTTCCCCTTTTGTTTTCGAAAAAATAAAACTGCACAATGAATTTTATGAAATACCTGCGGAAACTTTGATAAACGGTACTTACGTTGACAACTTCGATTTCATCAATGAAAGCAAATTGCTTGGAGTAACACAAAAGTACGATTTTCGTAAACAAATAACAGAAACATACTCCGGACAATTATCTGCTGAAAAGCAACTAAAACCTGAAGATTTTTCACAGTATTTAAACTATTATTATGATAAACAGCAAAAACAATTATTTAATTTCAGCAGTTTTAACTTCAGTAAAAGAGATTTTCTGACAAAGATTTTTGAGGATCCAATAGAAATCAAACATGCTGACTTGCTTCAATATATAGATCGTGCTGGTGGCAAAGAACAGAGCTTATCATCGTCATCCTGGCAAATTGAGGATTTTATAAATAAAAATTTTAATGAAATCAACTGGCAGATACTTAATAGGGGTATTTTGCATCATCACAACCATTTTTATGGTCCTATAAATGAACTGAACTTGGGAAAACCCGTGAATAAGACATTTATGCAATATGGATGGCTTAATATAACAATTTTGAAGGAATTATTAAAATATTCAGGCGGCATAAAACTGCAAAATTATTTTCATTTATTCTATTCATTTTATTATATTTATTATTTTTTATTTATTTTATTATTATTTTTTTTATTCAGGAAAATCGAGTATGTAGTAGCTATCACATTATTTATTACAGCCGGCCTAAATTTTTTTGAATTTCAGTTTTTATTTTTAGGTCCAGGCGCTAATCCGATCAGACATCTTTTTGATGTTCCAATAATATTTTTCCTTGCTTTTTATATGAAAAATAAAAATATTCTCTATATATTTCTGCTATTTGTTTTTTGTTTGCTGGCTATTTTCAATAATTCCAGTCTTGGTTTATTTGTGACTGCCTCTGCTATAGCTACATTGGGTATTTATTATTTTTTCCAGGATAATAAACTTTTTTCAATTGCCTGGAGATATTTACTGTTATGTATATTATTTTTCTTGAGTGTAGCAGTATACTTAGCTAGCAGCCATCTTGGTGTCGATTATATCACTGAATATTTTAATCTCGGTCTGCTTGGATTTCCTTTATCATTAGCCGATATCTATATGATATTAGCTGTAATCGCCACAGGATATTTTGTCTGGATAAAATTTTCTGACAAAAAAAAATATGATTTCAAGTTTATTGTAATTTTTCTTTTTCTCTACTCACAAGTTCTTTTAACTTATTATATTTGGGGCTCGGACAAGCATCATTTCCTGGTATTTATACCAATATATACTTTAACTATTTTCGCCTTTTTAAAGATGATTCTTGATAATAAACCCGGTTTTTTAAAAACTGAAAAAAGAATCCTGGGAATAATTTCCTTAGCCGGTTTTCTGGTTTTTTTGTTTTCTCTGCAACCATATTATCAGAGCAAAAATACATATATGAATATTTTCAAGGAACACAGGACATATCACTGGAAACTGCAGAAAGCAGATCTGATTTCGACAATGAATCCGATTTATTTTGAAAATGCTGTAAAATTAATAAAAAAATATAGTGACAAGAGTGATATTTATATTCTTTCCAGATATGATTATTTTATTCCTTTTCTTGCTGACAGATATAGTGCAATGCCATATTTTGATTTGACCGCATACATTATGAGCGACAAAGAATTCCAGGCTTGCGTTGCCAAATTGCTTACGGATAAACCCGAGTATCTATTTGTCGATTCCGACATTAACAGGGATTTCAGCATGGACATAATACATATGGATGTTTTTAAACTGGGCCCGATTCTACATAATGAGTCGATAAGCCGCTACTTGAGATTAACTAACTTGAAACGGTTGTTTGATATTGTTAAGAATAATTATGCGCTTATGGAAAAGACGGACTTGCTTACCGTTTATCATAGAATAAATAACAAAGTTGAATAAATTCATCAATAAAAAATTTCTGGTTAATGCTTTACCTTATTTCTGTTTAATTTTAATTGTCGGTTCCTATCAGCTCTTAACCATTAACAGATATTTGCCTGTTCAGGAAGGCTGGTTCAATTATTATTCCGAGTTAATTTATAGAGGGAAAATACCTTACCGCGATTTTTATTTATATATTCAGCCTGTTTATATGTTTATCATGGATTGTATTTATAAATTATCCAGGTTTTTTTCAGTTTCTTCCATACTCTCCATGAGGATATTTGGGATTGTAGAGCGTATTATTTTAGTTTTATTGATATATAAAATAGTAAGCAAAATAAATGACAGGTTTATCGCCTTTCTTTGCCTGGTTATAGCTTATTTTTTTTATAGCAGTTTTAATGTAGATTTACCTTATTCTTATTATCAAACAGCGCTTTTTATAACAATTCTTGCTACTGTTTTCATGTTTAATTTTATAACAAATGAACGAGCAGGATTTACAAATATCATAAATATTTTTTTAGCAGGGTTATTCACGGCAATGGCTTTTTTAACCAAACAATCATCAGGTATACTTTTCTCTCTTTTTTTTATAATAGTCCTGATACTTTATGCATATAGATATCACACTTTCACAAGTTTGCTTAAATACCTGGTAATCTATATAGCCGGCTATCTTTTACCCCTTATTTTTTTCGGTATCTGGCTTGTTCGTCATGATACTGTGCGTAACTACTTTAATCAGGTTTATATCTCAACAAGCAGCAAGGGTGCTCTCCGGGATATTCTTTTCGGATTTATTCCCAGATTATTCGATTCTATCGATATTAGAAAAATTTCATTATATATAATACTTTTTATATTAGTATATTTTTTCGCAAAAAAATCAAAAAGCAAAAAAAACGCTAATTATGCTCCTTATAGCGGGTTCCTTGTATTTACATGCTTGATAATAGCATCTTTTTTATATTCATATTTTACACCAGGGTTGATAGAAAATTTTTTATTTTTAGGCAATTATCAAACGATTGACCACTACCTGTCTTTTATAATTTTTTTTACAGTGATATTAATAGTTTTTAAAGCTTTTTATGTATGGATAATTAATCCTTATGATAAAAAGAATATGGTGTTTTTGTATTTGTCCGCGGTTTCTTTTATCTGGATGTTCGCTCATGGTATGTCAGGGGTATTGGAAATACATGCGTTGTTGTTAGCTTTCCCTGTAGTTTTTTTATTTCTTTGGGACATTCTTAAAGGAGACTTGACCAAAAAAATATTTTTGATTATTTTTGTAGTTTTCAGTATCTCTTCGGTAATAATAATATCTTCTTCAAGATATAAAACTCCTTATTACTGGTGGGGCTGGGGCGAACCTGATGTCCGTGAAGCAAGATTTTCATCAAAAATTCCTGAACTTGAGGGGTTTTATTTGTCAGCATCTTCACTAACATGTTATGAAGATATTTATAACCTGATAATGAGAAATTCTACACCTCAAGATGAAGTTTATTTTTTCCCGCACATTTCATTGTTCAACGTTTTAACGCGACGGGTTAATTCTTCTTTCTCAGCAATAAATTATTTTGATGTTTGCAGCGATAAATATGCTTTAAAAACAGCAGAATATATAAAAAATTTTCGTCCTAAAATTATTTTATTCATGCATTTTCCAGAAGATGCCTGGGTTACTCATGAAAATATTTTTAGAGCAGGGAAGAGAAGCGGGCAAAGAGAGATCGCTCAGGTTATCAATACACTGAGAGAAAATGGTATTTACAAAAGGGTATATTATAAACAGGTAAACAACTGTTATCCAATTGAAGTTTTGGTTCGTAATTAATAATTTTAACCGTAAAAGTTAATTGAGAAAATATTCCTTAAATAATGCAGAAAACCAGCCAATATTTTCCCTTTGCCGGTTAAATCAATATAATTTTCTGATATTTTTATGAATTTATTTATGGCCAGCTCATTAATTCTTTTCCCAAGTATTTCTTCATTATTATACAGATTTTTAATATTTTGATACGTTAATTTTTTTTGTGATGATTCATTTATTTCCAACATAATTCGCAATGAAATTGAGTTCATCAGATTAATAAAAAAGGTTAAATATAGATTCCAAAAAAGTACCAGATTAAAATAAATGATGATGGCATTGAGTACCCCAAACCTGTCCAACAGAGGTTTTACCAGTAAAATACTGATAGCAAGAAATATGGAGTAAGCCTTGATCAAATAACTACGATTCCCGTATATTCGGGTAACTACTAAGTGCAGAGCCACATAGACGCAGAAAAGAACCATCGCTGTCAGAAACAATATGCTCATTTTTCAAACCCTAATTGTTTGAGTTTCCAGACTTTTAATAAAAGCTTGGTCATGTAGACCATTCGTCTGCCTTTGTCAGTAAGCTTATAGGTGTTATTTTTCACATCAATCCAGCCCAACATATCGTTTATTCTCCGAATTCTGCTTGTCCTGATATATTCGATACCTTCTCCACCAGCGTATAATTCTGCTATTTTATCTTTATGGATGTGATTTTTATTTTCATAAACAAGAGAAAGAATGGAGGTAGAAACACTCGCTGCGACCAGACTGACAAAATTCATAAATATTGCATAATGAAAAGCAAAGTAAAAGAACACTCCGATTAGAAAATCAAAAAGGATAATAAGAGAAAATTTGTTTAGGTTTAATAAGCAGTATAAGGAAGAAATCACCAGGTATAGGGTAAAAAATTTAAAATGTAAAAGATTGAATTGTTTTAACGGTGATTTGCCGCGCCCGGTTTTTAATAATACAGCAGCAATAATATAGACAGAATAAGTCCCTATAAAGAAAATCAGAAATATGTAATTATTTGTCATATTTTGTTTGAGTCTATATAAACAATATTTTTTTGAAGCAGATAAGAGATGATACCCATAGGAAATAACAAAATAGCTCCGGCCACAAGCATATTGATATGGAAGATATTAAAAATTGCCAACAAACCGATATTGATAATATAACTTATGCCATAAGATAAAAAAAAGCGAAAGATCAGCTTGTTGTTTTTACTGTTAAAAACCAATTTCCCGTATACTTTAAAATTAAAGAGGATTCCGATAAAAGTTGAGCAAAAAGATGCTATGGTATAGTGTACTCCCAAAATAATGAAAAGCGCATAAACTGAATAGCCGAATATCGCGCATAATACTCCGGTTAACAGAAAACGGATAAAACGAACTTCCAGTATATTTTTAATAGTTTTTATTATCATTTTTCCCTATTCTCTGTCTTAAGATTAAGGTCGTGGGTCCACCGATTTTTTGTCCGACGGGAGATAAAAGTTCCTGCGGCAGAGGGCTTGCCGGGGATGACTTCAAGGCTTGTGCTAGAGGGATATCCGGATGATATACAGCAAATATTATTAAAGGTGCTATTTTGAATCCTTTATTATGAAGATGCCCTGAATAAAATATTCTGTTATTGTTGTTTAAAAGTACACTATTGGAAACAATCATCAAGAGCAGGAAAAAAGCTGTCAAACTTCCTAATCCAGGATTCTGCTCGATTAATTTTTGGATTAAATAAATTGACGTACAAAATATTACCATTAGAGGTGGTAAAGTATAATAAACAATTTTAACATCAGCCCAAAGCAACGGCGGATGAGCGATTGTCATAAGATTCAGCAGAAAGACTATATATACTATTCCAATTATCAGTACGCTGACAGGTATTAATTTGTATTTTTGATTAATATTTTTTTTGCTTATATAGTGAAACATTATAAATATAGAAAATCCGATTAAAATAAAAGCACCAATCATCCCTATATTCCCGAAAAACTGCTGTACATATTCACTTAATAAAAAAAATCCCTGCTTAAAATTTTGAAAGGATAATGTGCCTGCATATTGAATTTGCGCATGGTTTGTTCCAGAACCGATTAAGTATAAAAAAGGATCTAATATTTTACGATATAGGTAAACAAAAATGAAGGAAAATAGGAACCCCCAAACTAGAGGTAAAAAATTTTTTCTTTCATAAAATTTGAAATAGACCAGAGGTATGATAAATGCCAGTATCATATAAGCCAATCCTTGTTCATCAGCCAGACATGTAAAAGTAACTATGAAGAAAGTTAATAAAAAAGATGTTAAATGTGAATACCTGGATTCATTTTTCCCAAATGAATGTTTTTTAATAGTTATCAACCAGAACATGAAAAAAATCCCAAGAGAAGTCAATATTTTTGAGGTTCTGTAATAAAGACCTGTCAGAAACGGCGCAGGTGATGTTAAAAAAAGAATTAATAATAAAATAGTAATAACAAACATTTTTTTTGTTAAATATTTCTTGGCGAAAAAAATAGTCATTAAAGAAATAATAATCAGGGATAAATAATGGACCATGGACAAAAAATGAGGGATACCGAGTCTGAAACAGTAGAATATGAAGCTGGTATCAACATAATTGAAGAATGTACCAACTTCTCTGGCTCTGAAGAAATTTTTACCGTTAGCCAGTTCGGTTATCGGGTTAAATATTTTCATTAATAAAGGTTTGTCGCTTAGAAAATGAGGTATATAAACATCATTTTCATAATGAAATGTACCATTATTATAGTTAACATAAACAGATACAAGTATAATCAGAGCGCAAAGTATGATCGATAAATATAAAATAATTTTTTGCTGTTCGGAAATATAATCAAATATTGAGATAAAAAGTTTTTTCATAATTAAAAAAGTTTAGCATATTGTTTGAAAAATTTATATGACCGGGATTTTACTTATCGATTTTCATAAGAACATCAAGATAGTAAATGTTGTTTGCCACCAGAACATCTGGTATGATAGCTAAGATTCAATTATGGTAGAAAATATTTTTATAACCGGTTCCACAGGCTGTGTCGGACATTATCTGGTAGAGCAATTCGCCAATAAACCTCAATATAAAATGTATCTCCTGATACGCGATAAAAAACGTTTTCTGCTGGATATAGATGCTGTTAAAAATGCTGAATTGATCGTCGGAGATGTGGAGAAACTGGACTCTCTTGCTCCGCTTTTAAAACAGATGGACCATGTAATTCATATTGCCACATCCTGGTGCGGTAGTAAGGAATGTATAATCGAAGCTCCTTTAAAGCTGCTTGAACTCCTGGACCACAAAAGAGTAAAAAAAATAATATTTTTTTCAACGGCCAGTATTCTGGGCAGAGGAAATAAGCCGCTTAAAGAGGCTGGTGAGATAGGAACAAGTTATATAAAAGATAAATATCAAAGTTATCTGGCAGTACAAAGTTCAAAGTATAAGGACAAAGTAATACATGTTTTCCCTACTGTAATAGTGGGAGGAGACAGGACTCATCCTTTTACTCATATCAGTCAGGGCCTCAAAGAACCGGGAAAGTATTTAAAATGGCTTAAATATTTCTATATCGATTTGGGATTCCACTTTATTCACGCTCGGGATATAGCCGAAGTAATGAACTACATGCTGGAAAATGAAGTTAAAGGCAACAATTTTGTTTTGGGCAATGATTATATTTTACTTAAAGATTTTATCAAACAATGTTGTGATTATTACAAAATCAAAACCTGGATACGTATTAAAATTCCTACCGGTTTTATTAAATTTATAATTAAATTTTTTCGAATAAAAGTTGACCCCTGGGGTTATTTTTCATTAAATTATAAATTTTTTCATTATGATACAGTGAATTGCAGGGTTTTTAAAATACCCACAATGTTATACAATATTCAGGATATTTTGAAACAGAGCGAAAAATAAATGATAAAACCTGAAATAATTCCGCAGAAAATTTATAAAGAAATTGCCGATAACGAAGGAATTACCGTGGAAAGCCTGAGGATTCTGGTAAAGCAGGGGAAGGCTGTCGTCTTATATAATAAATTACACAAAAATGTTAAACCTATAGCCATTGGCAAGGGATTATCCATCAAGATTAATGCCAATATCGGTACTTCTCCGGCTTGTCAGGACCTTAGCCAGGAAATAAAAAAGGTTCAGCTTTGCGAAAAATATGGAGTAGATACACTTATGGATTTGTCACTTGGAGAAAATATCCGTTCCTTAAGACAGCAGATAATAAAGAGAACAAGCATGCCGCTTGGTACAGTGCCGGTATATGAACTTTTTTATTATAACCAGAATTATCCCAGGGACATGTCTGCCAAATTTTTAAAAATACTTGATGAAAGCGGCCAGGATGGTGTGGATTTTGTGGTTATTCACGCAGGACTTTTAAGGAAGCATCTGGAGCTGGTTAAATCCAGAATTATAAAGGTGACTAGCCGCGGTGGTTCCCTGCTGATGAAATGGATGCAAAAACATAACAAAGAAAATTTTTTATATGAACATTTTGATGAAATACTGCAGATTTGTAAAAAATACAACATGACAATTTCTTTGGGCGACGGCATGAGACCGGCTACAGTAATAGATGAAACCGATGAAGCACAACTGGAGGAGCTCAGAAATATCGGCGATCTGGTTTTGCGGGCAAGAAAAGCAGGTGTGCAGACAATAGTGGAAGGCCCTGGACATATTCCTTTCCACAGGATCGAATTGAACATCAAACTGCAAAAAAAATATTGTCATGGCGCTCCTTTTTATGTTTTAGGCCCGCTGGTTACTGATATAGCACCGGGCTATGATCATATTACTGCGGCAATAGGGGCAACAATGGCAGCGCATGCCGGAGCTGATTTTTTATGTTATGTCACGCCCTCCGAACATTTATCCTTGCCCAATCTGGATGATGTAAAAGAGGGTATCATTGCTTTCAAAATCGCTGCTCATGCAGTGGATATAACCCGAGGTAAAGGTCTGGATAGAGACCGAAAACTTTCTGAGGCCAGGGCCAAACTGGATTGGGCAACTCAGAAAAAGTATGCTCTTGATCCTGATTCCTTTGATAAATATATGAAAAAAACTCCTGAAGAAATGAAAGCATGCACCATGTGCGGTGAATTCTGCGCCTTAAAGTAAATTCGGAGGTTTTATGAACGAATTTCAGTTAATAGATTTTCTGGCCAAAGATTTTCCTGTATATCAGAAGAATGTTCAGAAGGGAATAGGTGACGATTGCGCAGTTTGGAAAGGAGGGAAAAAATATATAGTTTTTACAACCGATACTATGGTTGAAGGTGATCACTTTTTAAAGCAGTGGTTTTCTCCGGAACAAATAGGAGCCCGTCTGGCTGAAATAAATTTAAGTGATATCGCTGCTATGGGTGCTTCACCAAAATTTTTATTTGTTTCTTTGATACTTGATAAACAAACGTCACCTGAATGGTGCCATAAAGTCTATCAGGGGATCAAAAAATCAATTACTCCCTACAAGATATCTTTATTGGGTGGCAATATTACTCACGGGAAAACTTTATCACTTACTGCCTCTGTTATAGGAGAAAGCCTGTACAAACCAATATACAGATCCGGCGCCAGGCACGGTGACCTGCTTGCAATTACCGGAACAGTAGGTGATGCGTGTGTGGCGAGATTGTTATTGAAGCAGAATGATACGCCAGTTCCTGCGCTTTTTAAAAAATTGGCCGAACCGAAAGCCAGGATCAAAGAAGCGCAAATTATTAAGAAATACGCTTCATCAATGATTGATATAAGTGACGGTATAGCCTCGGAAGCCAGACATATTGCCAAAGAAAGCGAAACGGGGGTATCTGTGCTTGCTGACAAACTGCCATTTTCCAAAGCAGCCCTGAATGCTGAGCCTCAAATTCGTGTCAGTTTGGTTGACTGTGCTTTAAGGGGAGGGGAAGATTACGAGTTGATGTTTACCGCAACTGAAAAAAATTATAATAAACTTATCAAAGAATATAAACTGAAAACTCCGCTCACCGTTATCGGAACTATAATAAAAAAGAAAAAATATTGTTATCAGCAGGATAGTAAGGAGTACGAGCTTCCTTCAGGGTTTGATCACTTTCAGCAGAATATAAATCTGTAAGCTTTGCAAAATTATGGTTATTTTCAGATTTAGCCCAATATAGATAAGCACACTTCGTCCCGCCTACGCTAAAGCTTCCGTCTTCGCTGAAGCTTCGCCGAGACAAGTCGGGGCGGCAAACAAGCTCAGTGTGACAAAGACTGAAAGTTATTAATTGTATTCAGCGTTAATTTTTACATAATCGTAGGACAAATCTGTTGTCCAGCCGCTAAAGCTTGAACTTCCAATGTTCAGGTCCAGTGTTATTAACAGTTTCTTATTTTTCATATACTTATCCAGCAGATTTTTTTCATAAGCCAATATAGTACCACCTTTAACAAGTTGGTAACTTCCAAAGTATAAATCTACCTTATCAGCAACCAGCGAAGACTTTATTTTTCCGGCAGAGCACAAGATGCGGCCGAAGTTTGGGTTTTCTCCGAAAATAGCTGTTTTTACCAGGGGGGAGTTGGCAATGGCGTAAAAAATATCACGGGCTTCTTTTTTGCTTTTGGCTTTCTGTATCTGGATTTCTACAAATTTTGTGCATCCTTCACCGTCTTCTATAATTTTTTTGGCAAGTTCGGCTGCAACTTCACACAAAGCTTCCAGAAACTTTTCATCAGTTTGTGAAATTTTTTGTTTTTTATTGCTGGCCAGAATCATAAAAGTATCATTGGTCGAGGAATCACTGTCTACAGTGATCCGGTGAAATGATTCAGCTGTAACTTTTTTTATCATTTTTCTCAGAGAAGACGAGCTGATAGTGGCATCTGTAAAGATAAAGGCCAGCATGGTAGCCATGTTCGGTTGGATCATGCCGCTTCCTTTGGCTGTTCCCAGAATATTAATTTCTTCATTGTTGATTATTATTTTTTTATGAACAACTTTTTGTACCAGGTCTGTTGTGCAAATTGCTTCACTGAAAGCTGCTGCATCGTTTTTCAACCCACTAACTAATTTTTTGTAACTATTTGTGATTGTCTCCAACGGCAGATTTTTACCGATAATACCTGTGGAAAATAATAATCCTTTTTTAGCGTCAAATTTAAGC
This sequence comes from Candidatus Margulisiibacteriota bacterium, assembly GCA_028715625.1. Taxonomy (NCBI): domain Bacteria; kingdom Bacillati; phylum Candidatus Margulisiibacteriota; species Candidatus Margulisiibacteriota bacterium. The sequence continues at coordinate 34,558 of JAQURL010000021.1, forward strand.
AATGAACCTAAGTTTTTCAATAGAAAATGAATATCATTTAATCCTTTTTTCCCTGTTAAAGCATTGGCGTTACCGCTATTCACCATTAAAATTTCAAGTTTATCCTGACTTGTTTGTACAGCACGGGCGTTAATAGAACCTGGTGCAGCGAATTTATTAGTAGTTGTAACAAGTGCAAAGGAGGCTCCATCTTTTGCGTAAACCAGTCCCAAATCAAGTTTGCTTTTTTTTATACCACTGTGTATCCCGGAAAACTGGAAACCATCTATGCTATACATATCAGACTCCTTCTTTAAAAATAGTATTTAATAGCCCACCGTTCAGATAAAGATTATAAAAATATTTCTTTATGGGTTTTATTTTAATACCCAGTTGTTTGGTTTTATTTTGAATGAAACTCTGAATAAGGTCAATTTTTAGATCATCATCATCATCAATGTAATCTGTATTGGCATTAATACACAATAGCCCGATATTGTAGGCATTTTTATAAAAACAGGGGAAAAAAGATTTGGCGATAATTGCGTTTACACCATTTTTTTTCAAAGAAATAGCCGGCATTTCATTAGATGACCCATAACTGAAGTTTTCACCCACTACCAAAATTGATTTGGAAAAAACTTCTTCGGTAAAGTTAGGTATTTTATTTACAAAAGGTATCATATTGTGCCCGCTGTGATAAGATTCAGTGATGCTGGTACTTATGATATCCTTGGAGGAAATAACAGCATCAATTTTAAAAGCTTTGCCAGTAATAATTTCAAATTTTAAGGACAAACTGCTCCCTCCTCGCAAGTTGCTAAGTGTCCGGTTATGGCTGTATTTATCGCTGTTTCAATTGAAGATGTATAAAATTCCATAGGAATTTCTTTAACCTGTATGGACAATATATTTACAGCTGTAGAAACTATATTTTCTCCCTCAATCGGTATTAAACCATTGGTTGCCGAACTTATTCCGGTAGAGGGAGTAAGCAAAATACAACCACCATTCAATATTGATGTCATATATCCTTTTTGCATGGCTTCAGTAAGTATTTTGTGGGATGAAGGTGTCACGAAACAGGGTATTTTTACTTTTTTGTCAGCCAGAATTTTTGCTAAAAATTCCATATCTGCCAGCGTTCCGCCAATGCTGTTACCAATGAAAACTTTATCAATTTTTTTGTCGCACAGCTCTTTAACTCCCAATATTTTTCCGTTATTTTCCACAAGAGGTGACAAATTTGTAAGATCAAAAGTGAATTCCTTGGCATATTTTACTTTGCTGTCTGGAAAAACTCCGCACATTACTTTGTTTATTTGTTGAAGAGGAGGAAAAGTAAATGAAGACGCATTCATATTATAATGATGAAGAGCAAGGGAATATAGATCTTTGGCAGAAATTTCTTCAAGCAGAGATCCGGAAAATTCCAGTAAATAATGTCCGTTCATCAAACTGGAGGAAAGTTCTTTAATCAAATAAAGCGCTATGTCTTTGCCGGAAATATTTTGTTGAAGATGACCCTCAAGTACAATATGAATGACCTCCGGAACCAGATAATCATGCTTGCTAGTTATCATAGCTTGAATAATATCCTGCATGCCGGAACTGATATTTAAATTATTTAAAGGTGAAAAAAAGTTGATTGTTGATGCACGGCCCAGAAATATATTGCCGGGCTCAATTATATTTTTTTGCAACAAATTATAAAACCATAAACCTTTATAATTATCCAGGATTTTAAATTTATACTTTTTGGCCAGGTCCAGAATTTTCTTCTGAATATGACTGTATGAAAACTCATATTGATAGGGGAAATTGGTCAGGGCCAGATATATATTTTCGTGGTGAGGTTTAATCTGATGATTTTCCAGAATATCAAAAATAGGGACTACACTATTGTCAGGTATCAGAATATGATCCACGTCTACAGAGATGATTTCATCTGGAGCAATATTTTTACTTTTGGAATGAAGCTTGAGAATTTTTTCCAGAATAGTACCCTGCATGATGTGCATATTATATCATAAGCCCTAAAGAGATTATAAGCGTAAACATTGCATATCTAAGCTCTTTCATATAAAATTTACGACATGGGGGCATTTAGGTATTTTCAGAAATATTTGGTTGCGTGCTTTGTGCTGGCAACATCTATTACATTGTGCCTCGACTTCACACAATCAGCCGATATTCATTTCAGATATGGTTTCGGAAGTAATTTCAACGATGGTAATCAGGTCTTCAGCATGGACCGATCTTATTATACTTTTAATTTACAAGCCAATAATCACACATCAACGGTTGTAAAATTAAATCTTAACACTTCATCCAACGTGAATAATCTTAACCCTGATTTCATCAATAATGCCTACGTGCAAATCGGGCATATGATAATCGGGAAACAAACCATACCCTTCGGCAGTTATACAAATCGTGGAATAGCTGACCCTTTTTCCAGAACATTTGAAGAAATTGTCAGAGCAGGTATATCTTCACAGCTCGATTTTAATCAAATTTTATTTATTAACGGTGCACTTGTTAACAACGGAGTAAATGATTCCATGACAGCAGCTGCTATGAAGATCAGTCTTATGCCAAAAAAAGAATATCTTTTTCAGCAGTCTGTGTTTATTGATCAGGAAAATAACAATGGCTCCAAGGTTTATCGTGTGGATATTCATGGAATGGTTTCTATTGCGGTAAGCAAAGCAATTCTTGACCTTGAGGTTTATCGTTGCCTTTTTGGGAATAATAAAAACGCCATGACTATAGATGCCTCGTTACTTGTTTCGGCACTTGAAGATATGGATACTGTATTACGTATAAGTTATGCCAACTCAGTTGCAGCGACAGTGTTGAACAAATCTGTTTCGATTTCCGCCGGATTAAATTATCACCTTAACAGTAATCTGATTTTATCTTTTGAAGGAGCTTATATCAGTAAACCGGCAAATACTTCAGCTATAAACATGTTATCAATGCTTTCTATAAATTTCTAAATACTTTATAATAGTTAGTTGTGGCAAAAAAGAATAAAAAAATATTAGGTCTGGCGTTGGGTGGTGGCAGTCTGCGCGGGCTGGCGCATGTGGGCGTGCTTAAGGTTATCGAGGAATATAGGATCAAGATTGATTATTTGGCCGGTACGAGTATCGGATCCATAATAGGCGCTCTTTACGCAGACGGAATGACAGTAAAAGAAATTATAGCTGTTTCCAGACGCATCAAGTGGAACAATTTTTATCAGTTTTCCTTTCAATTAAGCGGGCTCAGCAACAGCAAAGCTATAGACAATCTTATCAAAACTTTTATCAAACATGATAGTTTTTCAAAGTTAAAAATACCTTTTTCAGTTACAGCAAGCAATATCACAAAAGGCAAAATGGTGGTTATTAAATCAGGGAGTTTATCCAGTGCTATTCAAATGAGCGCTAGTTTCCCGGGAATATATACACCAGTAATTCAAAAAAATGAAATTTTTTGTGACGGGGGTGTTTTTTGTAATCTTCCGGTGCAGCTTGTCAAAAAAATGGGCGCGGAAATTATAGTCGGAGTAGATGTAATTCCCAAGAGCGATATGGACCCTAAAAAAAATAAAACATACACAATGTTAAATATTATGGACAGGTCATTGGATCTGATGCTAAAAGAACAAATAAAAGAACTTACTTGTGATTTATTAATGGAACCTGTTAACCAGGACATCAATTCCTTTGACTTAAAGAAAAAGGAAGACCTTATGAAAATGGGTGAAAAATGTGCCCGTGAGACTTTGCTACCTTTTCTGCGCAAGCGTGGTTTTCTTTGAATTTATTTACTTGTCTTGAGTTTATAAGAAGTACTTCTGCCCTGACCGATTTTTTCCAATATTCCCATTGTAAATAATGCAGTAAGTTCGATGTGTGCGGTTTTATGTGAAATGTTATATAAATTCCTATAAGTTTTATTGGTTACAAATTCTTTTTCTTTTACATACTTTAAACACTGTTCCTGCCTTTGATTCAATTTTACTGATTGTTCCTGACCGACATGCGAATAAATTTCCTCCTTGGCCATTTTTTTGATTTCTATCCCGGAGCGAAAATAATACTTGTTTCTGTAGGAATAGGGCTTATGCGATCCTTCTGGTACTTTTATAAGTATAACAATTTTATCCAGTCTCGCGATTTCCTCAATATACACGGTAACCGCGGGATCAATTTTCTGCACACTGGTTTCAATAAAATTTTTGGAAATATTGCTTCCTATCAAATGATCATTCTTATCATCAATACCGATTATGATTTTACCACCGTTATGATTGAGAAAACCTGTAATATATTTGATAAGTTGTTCGGCGGAAAGTATACTGGAAACAAATTCTATTTGCGGGCCTTCACCTTCGCGCAAGCAATCGATTACATCTTTCCAGGTCATTTTTACCCCTTTTTTAGTCATAATAAACATAACATAAAAAATTCAATTAATCAATTTTATTGCCGATGTTGCTTTTTTTATTTCTTACGAATATACTGGATTTTAATTA
>JAQURL010000022.1 GCA_028715625.1 Candidatus Margulisiibacteriota bacterium
GTCCTGATATGAGATGTACTTACAACAGCAGCAGTATTCCTACTAAGAATTGGAGTAATACAGATAATGTGACAGTGAGCTGGATCACGCAGAATAATGATATTGGAAGCGGGCTGGGTGGATATGCCAGCAAATGGAGCGCTGTAACGAATGATACAGTAACGGTACTGGAGATAAATATACCGAGCACAAATAGTTCTACAACCAATATGGTAGGAGCAACAGGGAACTGGTGGTTACATTTGAGAGCAGTGGATATGGTGGGTAACTGGGGAGTAACCGTAGATCATATAGGACCATTTTTAATTGACAGGATTAGTCCGGATTCTGTAGCCAATCTTGGGGGTAATTATCCCACGGCAAACTGGGTGTCAATAAACATTATTACAGCGAGCTGGACAATAGCCGGACAGGACAGCGGAGGCAGTGGGATAGCAAGTTACAGTGTATTGTGGGACAACAATTCCAATACTGAAGTAGATAATATAGCTGAACTGGGTGGCGCAGTCATAAGCACCAGAAGTTTTGCCTTAAGCAACACAAATAACTGGTATTTTCATATCAGGGCCATGGATTTGGCCGGGAACTGGAGTGCAACAGTAAATCATATCGGACCGTTCTGGATTGATAATGAAAATCCGGATACCATACCGGGTTATTCAACGAGCAATATTACAACCGGGAACTGGACTTCTGTAAATCAGCTGGTTGTTACATTTAGTGCCGCTTCAGATCAGGTGAGCATGATAGGAGGATACAGTATTGTTTGGGACAGTAATGCCGGTACATTACCTGATACTGTTACGGAAAATAGTGTTGCCCAATTAAGTTCTTCAACAATAAATATCGGTTCTACCTATAATTATTGGGTGCATATCCGACCAGTTGATAAAGCTGGGAATGGCGCATCATCAGCCTTAAACGTAGGTCCTTTCAAAACAGATATAATTCCACCCTTAGCACCTGCATATATGAATTCCAGTATCTTAACCGGCAACTGGAGAAGCACTAACAATATTACAGTAACCTGGAATGCAGCTTCAGATGCTGACGGAAGCGGGATACAGGGTTACAGTTTTCTCTGGACAACAGCAAACAGCAGTACACCGGATCAGATTCAAGAAAACACAGCAGGGCAATTGTCAGCTGCTACTCTGAATTTAACTGACGATAACTGGTATCTGCATATACGGGCTGTAGATATAATGGGCAACTGGGCGAACAGTAGCAATGTTTTGCATGTCGGACCATTCAAGCTGGATGTAACGACCCCTGGTACTGTTAATAATTTAATAAGTACATTAGCCCAGCCGACGCAATGGACAAGCAGAAACAGAGTTACAATAAACTGGACTAATTGCACAGATTTAAGCGGTGTAGTAAGTTATTGTGTTTTATGGGACACAACCAGTCAAACTTTGCCTGCAAATATTAATTTGGGAACAGTTCTGACAACCGCCGGTATTTTGGCAGACGGAAAGAATCATTATTTTCACATCCGAGCGGTGGATGCGGCAGGGAATATGAGTGTGACAGCCGCGCAAATTGGCCCGTTCTATATAGATACAGTATCTCCCAATCAACCCGCAGACCAGGGTATACATACATGGACAACACAGAATACAGTCGGGAATCTTACATTTATTGTGGTGGATAATACAGGCGCAGCCGATAGTTCAACAAGCGGTGTCAAATACTATTATATGCACTGGAGTACACAGGATACGGTTGGCATCGTTACTTCATTTAATAATACAGGACAATATACGCCCAGTATAAGTTATCAGCAAAATGGTGAATATAAGCTCTGGGTTAAGGTTGAGGATAATGCAGGAAATATGACTGACTGGAAAAAGATATACAGCTATCAATACAGCTTGTCCGCTCCGGATGTGCCAAAAAATTTAAAAGTTTACACCCAAGCATCAGGCACAGAAATTTTATCCCGGAACTGGCAGCAGGATAATATGCCATATTTAACCTGGGAAGCACCAGGAAGCAGCTTTGCTCCGATAACCACTTATAACATATATTATGAATATGGCGGACAAGTTATATTAACTGCCAGCCTTGTTTCAAGCGACCTGTTCTATCAATTTGTTAATCCGTTACCTAATGATTTAATAACACTATCAGTGGAAGCGGTAGACCAAACAGGTCAGCGGGGAAATAAGGCAAACTATCCGTTTTGGGTGGACTTAACCGTACCTTTAGCACCAGTTGTAAATGCAGCAACGGCTAATGGCGGTCCCAGTATTATGCAAAACGACTGGCAGCAGGACAGGACTCCATATTTTAGCTGGAGTACACCGAATAATACTGTTGCCGGTATAAGGTGTATCAAGGTATCTATTGATGTTTCAGTTCCAGGCGTAACAAACAATACAAGTGCATTAGATGTTACAACAGCTTTAAGTAACGGTACTCATAATTTTTATGTTCAGGCTTATAGCGCCTCAGGCGTAACAGGTAATGTGGCAACATTTACTATCCTTATGGATGATATACATCCTACATATCCGACTGTCAGCGCCTGGAATAACAGTGGCAAAGACAAGATTGTAACATATGCTGTCTGGCAGAACGACGACACATTATATTTTGAATGGAAAGTTCCCACAAACACTTTTGCGCCAATAGTTTCATATAGTTATTTTATTTCAGGTAATGCTTCGGGGATCACTGATACTCCGGTTTTTGAGATGAGCAGCCCACTGGAAAATGGCAGGCATACTCTGGATGTGAGTGCCAAGAGTGATTCAGATGTATGGGGCGTTACGTACAGCTTTAAAATACTTATAGATGATTCGATGCCTGTTTATAAAGGTAACACTATATATGGAAACTATAGTAATGAAACAACGCCGACAATAGATTTTAATGATTTTATAGAAATAAGCCCTAATTTTGAAAGCGGAATAGATTATTATGAAGTTTGTCTGAGGTATCAGAATGATGCTACGGAAGTAACATTTGAAGCCAAGGTAACTACTAGTCAGTATAAGGTACCGCCAGGGAAAATAGTATTTTCAAATGAAGGTGAGTACAGGCTTTGGGTAAAAGCTTTTGACATTGCCGGGAACCATACAGAATGGAATACTGATTTCAGGCCGTATGGAGGTTCATTGGATAATGGAAAAACGTATGTATACAGATACGAAAAGACACCACCCGGGGCCCCGGAGATATTACAATTAAAAACAATATCTATAAACGGAACAACTATCAATCAAAGTGAATGGCAGCCGGATGACGACCCCTGGATTCAGTGGAAATTAAATTTTAGGCCTCCATCAGGTGTACGTAAATATGAGGTTTGGCTGGACACCACAAAACATGCTTTTGACGATGCAGGTTTGTATGAAATCGAATATGCTTTTACGGCAGACAGTATAAACAACGGGCGGCACACAATAAATATAATAGCTATAAGCGAAGCAGGGGCGAGAAGCGACACTACAAATTATTCGTTATTCGTGGATGACTCAGCTCCTACTATCTCATATCAACCGAACCTGAATGTAGCCTGGACCACAAATAATAGCATTGCAACTATAAATTTTGCAGGCGGGCGGGAGTTGGATACACCAAACGAAAGTTTAATAACATATAACGTTATATATTGGGGTACAGATATTAATGGTGTAACAACCAAGTCGGTGACTACTTTAAATGAATTTAAACCCGACGTATCTGATATAACAGTTTCAGGGACCTATTATTTGCGGGTAAAAGTTGTAGATAATGCCGGCAACGGGGCTTGGCAGACAGTTATGCAATACCAGTGGGATGATACCACACCTGATTATCCTATAAGTTTCAAAGCATATAAAGACAGCAGTAAAATATATGCAATAACAGATAATTACTGGACCTCGGACAGAACTCCTTATTTTGAATGGAGCACACCTAATAATACAATGGCTCCGATAGTAAGTTTTAATCTTTATGATGATTCCGGAAATTCAATAACTGTTAACTCGGCCTTCTATCAATATGGCAGTGCACTGGTTGCTGTTACTTATAATTTTTTTGTTAGAGCTAAAAGCGCATCCGGGCTATGGGGGCCAACCGTAAGTTATCGTGTTTTTATAGACGACAGAGTCCCGAGTGCGCCGATTAGCCTGGTTGTTTCCGACAATAATAATAATATAATTCTTTCGCATAACTGGCAGCGTATGGACCTCCCGAAATTATCCTGGATCGTTCCGACAAATACAATAGCTCCCATCGATAAAGTAGCTGTCTGGTATGACGCTCAAGCCAAGACCTGGCAAAATATAACAGATCAGTATAATTTCGGTTCGGTAATTCCAAATGGCAGGCATACAATAAATGTGCAGCTTAGAAGCAGTTCTGATGTGCTCGGAATAACAGGGAGTTATAGTGTATGGATAGATAATGTTGCTCCGACAACGCCGAATCCTACCAGTAATATAGGATGGACTTCTAGGGATACGGTGGGGTTAATCACATTTGGAAAGTCATGGGAATCAGCGGTAACCGGAAGCGGATTCGCCGGCTATGAATTTTACTGGGGTACAGATGATATGGGGCAAACAGTTGTATCGGTTCATATCAGCAGTGTTGATAACTACTATTTACCGGACATACTTGATACAGCCGGTACCTATAATTTACGGGTACGGGTTTCAGATTACGCAGGTAATTCAACAAACTGGTCAACACTTTTTCAATACAAGTTTGATAACATTACTCCAAATCAGCCGTCTGAACTTTATGCCTGGACATCGATTAATAAACAAACAACTATTAACAATGAATCTTACCAGGAATGCAAACGACCTTATTTTGAATGGCATACACCTGTAAATGCATATTCCGGCATAAAACGTTTTGAATACAAAATGGACAACGGAAACTGGATTTCTACAAAGAATTCCAGTTTTCTGGTAACCAGTGATCTGTCTCTGGATAAACATATTTTTTGGGTCAGGGCTATAAGTTCAACAGATATTGTAGGGGATATAGCAACATATGGTGTATGGATTGATTATACAGTTCCAGATTCTCCCAGGGATTTGAAAGTATATTCAATAAAATCAGGTGTAAATCAGGAACAATATATAGTATCTCAAGACGAATGGTGGTATCAAAAACAACCATATTTAGAATGGACAACACCTGACAATGTTCCCAGTGATGTCAGCATTGTTACATATTGCATTAAGCTTAACGGGGTAACCAGGAGTGAAACCACACAAACCACTTATAACTTTGCAAGCGCGTTGGCTGCAAGCAACATCCCGTATTTAATTGAAGTCCAGGCCAAATATACTATAAAATGGGGCAGTTCTGTCTCCTTATCATATTATATAGATGATACTAAACCAAATTTACCGCCGGTTATATTTTTTACAACAAAAAACGGAGAACAGATAGTAGAAAATGGCTGGTATTCTGTAAATAAATTGTATTTTGAGATAACTTCGCCAAATAATGGATACTCACCAATAATTGATTTCAAAATATCAAAGAATACGGTCGGTACCAATGAGCATTATTATCAGCAGAGTATTACCCAAAGCGGTTTCACTTATATCCTTACCCCTAATGGTCAACAGGTAATAAATATCTGGGCAAAGAGTGCTTCGTTAAGAAATAAAGATTATTATATGGGAACAGCATATGTTCCAAATACTATTAATATTTATGAATATTCAGTAACTAAAACATTTATTGTAAATGTTGATATAGTAACACCAAATCCGATAGCAAATTTAACAGTCAGGACATCAGTAGACGGAAGCCTGATCCCGCAAAATACCTGGCAGACAGATAATACGCCTTATCTGTCATGGGACCTCCCGATCAATACGGTTGCGACAATTGATACTGTCAGGATTCTTATAGATAACAGCATAACAATAAATTTGGCAAATACACTTTCTTATCAATTTTCCTGGGGACTGGATAATGCCAGACATACTCTTAATATACAAGTCAGGAGTGAGTCAGGATTATGGAGTTCACCGGTGTATTATAGTTTATATGTAGATAAAACAACTCCGGATTATGTAGAGATAAGTAAATTAAAAACGGATGAATACGGTACCGATATTCTGGAAAAACAATGGACTAATGATAATGACCCCTATTTCAAATGGAAAGCACCTGACAATACTGTCGCACCGATAGTAACTTATCATGTTTGGGTCAGCAGTCCTAATACAGTCAATCCCTATGCGGTTTGGAAAGGCTGGGATATAAACACCAGCAATTTATGGTTACAAGCTACCCAGAACTTGTTATACGACGGACAGAATACCCTGAACATCGAAGCAATCAGTGCCAGCGGAGTGACAGGAAACAGATTGGAAATATATATTTGGGCGGACAAGAGTATACCAAGGAGTATAAGCAGATTGACCGCCTACAGTGATCTTGGTATTACCCTTAATCTGGACAGAAAATGGCAGATAGAAGATGAGCCTTTATTTGTCTGGGTGGCGCCGACTAATAGCGCCTCAGGCATAACAGGTTATCGTTTTGCGATAAGCAGCTGGGATTGGTTTGAAATTGTTACCGGTAACCAGGCGCCCGGTTACAAGTTCGGTAAAGGGAGTCTGGAGAATGGTAAGCAATACGCCCTGGAAATATGGCCAAAGAGTGCAGCCGGGATATATGGTGATCCTGTAACGATAGATTACTGGGTGGACATAGTAACGCCCGATATAACCTATACAGCTGTGAGAAATTCTGTAACTACAATAAACACATTGCCCTACATCGCCATTTCGGGAAATGACACATTAAGGTTTGATATTAGTGTATTGCCTTATCATGGGACAGTAAATTTTATAGCAACTCCTGATGCAGCAATAAATTCAAAAATCCCGGCTAGCGTCATTAAGCAGGATGAATATACATTCAGGTATCTGTTTAATTCTCCCTGGCAATCTATGCTGCCCGGTTCAGCAACTTTGGATCTAAGAATAACAAACGATGCCATGGTCGCTGAAACATATGCTGACAGGAGAATAATATTTGATTATGCCGAACCTACAATCAATAAGTTGGAGTTATTGGATAGAACAACACAGACCGGGAATTATACAGACGAGAGAGAATTAATTGTTAATATTGATTGGGATGATAATAACAAGTCGGCTGGCTTCAAGGGATGGTATATAACAGAAAACAGTATAGGTTCTGTTAAGTATGATGATGTGACCTGGCAGTCAACATTAACAGAATATACGTTAACAAATAATATAAATGGAATAAAAAATATTTGGGTGTGGTTATGCGACATCGCAGGCTGGACGGTAAGCAGACACACACAGATTATATTGGATACAAAAACACCCACTATTAATATAGACATCGATAATACGGTGACCGGCAGCGGAAGAATATCGGTAAATGTCACGGCTGTCAGCGGGATATCTTTAACACCGGATGTCTGGTATATAGCGAATGGACAGAGCCAGAAAGTAAATATAATTATTAACAGCAGAAATGGGGCAGAATATTACGGGACATTTAATGTAACCAGTTTCAGCGGAGACGGAACAGCCCAGCTGTATTCCAGAGCTACCAGCAACGTGGGAAATGTCGGGACAGCAATTCTGGGTGAAGAAACATTCATGATCAGCACGGATTTGAAGGTGCCGAGCCTAAGTATCTATGATGTGGAAACCGGGAGTACGAATATAACGAACCTGAGGGTAATAGGAGTAAGGATAAGCGAAGATGAACAGGCAAGGTATTGGTTAATAAAAGAGAACTCAACCGCACCCGGAACTTCTGACAGTCTATGGAGCAACAGCAAACCGGTACGTTACACATTTCAAAGTGAAGATAATGGAGTGAAGAGTGTCTATGTGTGGCTGAAGAATGCTAATGGCGCGATAAGCGGGGCAGGGACAGCGACAATAAATTATGATAAAGGGTCACCATATATTCAGAGCATAGAAGTAAGAGGTGGAAGTTATCAGAGGACTACAACCAATATAACTATTAATGTAAGTGAAGCTTTATTGGTAACACCGCAAATATGGATAACCATAAACGCAACCAAATATGATCTGGTTTTAGGCAAAATAGATAATTGGACATATATCAGCACAATAAATATTAATAATGGGACAGAGCAGGGTACAGCATATTTTGGAGCAAGGTTAACGGATAATGTGGGAAATACCGGAACATATATACAAGAGAATAATGGCATTTTGATAGACACTACGACTGTGAATATAAGTGTATTGAAGATTAGAGACAGGAGTACTGGAAGTGAGTTGTACACGAACAAGCTGGTTGTGGATCTGGTAATAGAAGGCAGTGATAGTGTAAGCGGGATAAGAGGCTGGGTGGTAAGCGAGAACGAGGGAGCGGATATGAGTAATATAAGCTGGAACGAAAAGCCGGCGAGTTATGTACTGAGCAGAGATATTGTAGAGACCAAGAATATCTATGTATGGGCGAGAGATATGGCCGGCAATGTAAGCAGCAGGAGCGCCTGGATAATATATGATAATGCTGTGCCTGGAGTAATCATAAGTATAAATCCCGTAGTAGTAACCGGGGCAGGCGGAGTAACAGTATCGGTAGAAGATATAAGCGGAGTGAACACACCGGATGTTTGGTATATAGCTAATGGACACAACGAAATAGTAAATATAAGAGTTAACAGCAGAAACGGGATAGAATATTACGGGACATTTAATGTAACCAGTTTCACCGGGGATGGTACGGCTAATTGCGGGATAAGGGTGACTGATAATGCAGGAAATATATTGGATGTCAGTAATTATAAGGCATTCATGATTAGTACTGATTTAAAGGTACCGAGCGTAAGTATCTATGATGTGGAAACCGGGAGTACGAATATAACGAACCTGAGAGTAATTGGAGTAAGGATAAGCGAAGATGAACAGGCCAGGTATTGGTTAATAAAAGAAAACAACAATGCGCCCGCTGTCTCTGATAGCCTATGGAGTAGCAGTAAACCGGTACGTTACACATTTCAAAGTGAAGATAATGGAGTGAAGAGTGTCTATGTTTGGCTGAGGAACGCTAATGGCGCGATAAGCGGGGCAGGGACAGTGACAATAAATTATGATGATGTAAAGCCATATGTAAGCTTGGTAGATATTTTCAACAGTCCCTATGTGAACAGCGGGAACAAGGTAATAACGATAAATCTGAGTGAAGCGCAAACAGTGACGCCAGAATTCTGGGTAAGCATAAACGCGATTAAACAATATCTGGTATTAAAACGCGCAGATAACCAGACCTTTACAACAAACATACTGGTAACATCGGGAATTGAAGGCAGGATAGAGTTCGGGGTGAAGATGACAGACAACGCTAATAATATAGGAGACATGGTGGCACAGGGAAGATATGTAACGGTAGACGTGACTGTGCCGGCAATCAGCTTGTTAAAACTGCAAGACAAGGATAGCAGCAGCCAAACATGGAGTAATGAAAGAGGAGTGGATATAGAGATAAGCGGAAGCGATGCGAGCGGGATAGTAGGCTGGATAACGACAGAGAACGCAGCGTTGATACCGACATGGGGAAGCATATATTGGGGGGACAAGCCGATAAGTTACATGCTGAACAGCGGTCAGGGGACGCATAATGTGTATGTATGGGCAAAAGACAGAGCGTTGAATACGGTCAGTGCCGGCGCATGGATAATCTATGACGGGCTGGAACCAAGTGTGAATGTAGAAATGGATAAGGACCCTGCCGGGGTTGGAACAGGAGAAGTAAAAATAACGTTAAATGTAAGTGATGTGGAAAGCGGGATAGCAAGTACGCCCGATTTATGGGTGAAGCCAAATGGCAGGACGCATATCAGGATAGAGTTAACCGGCAGGTATGGGAATAGTTTTAGCGGCAGTTGGAATATTACTACATATACCGGAGATGGGACAGCGGAGTATGAGGTGTATATATCAGATAATGCACGGAATATAAGCAACAGAGTGAAGTCGATAACTTATACTGGGAATTTGTATGCCAATAGTTTCATGATCAGTACGAATGTAAAAAAAGCGACGATGAATATTTATGATCTGGATACGTTGGATGGAACATGGACAAATGACCAGGTAATAGGTGTAAGGATAGGAAATGATGAACAGGCGACAGGATGGCTGCTTAGCGAAGATGACAGTATTCGTCCGGTTAGCAGTGACAGTTCATGGGTGGGCAGCAGACCAGTGCGGTATACCTTTAAGAATCAGGTTAATGAGCTGAAAACTTTATATTTATGGACAAAGAATATTATCGGAAATGTAAGCGAACAACCGGTAATAGCGACAATAAATTATGATGATGTGAAACCATATGTAAGCTTGGTAGATATTTTCAACAGTCCCTATGTGAACAGCGGGAACAAGGTAATAACGATAAATCTGAGTGAAGCGCAAACAGTGACGCCGGAATTCTGGGTAAGCATAAACGCGATTAAACAATATCTGGTATTAAAACGCGCAGATAACCAGACCTTTACAACAAACATACTGGTAACATCGGGAATTGAAGGCAGGATAGAGTTCGGGGTGAAGATGACAGACAACGCTAATAATATAGGAGACATGGTGGCACAGGGAAGATATATAACGGTAGATGCTACAAAACCTGCAATTAGCCTGTTCAGATTAACAGACACTACAACCGAAAGCCAGTTGTATACAAACAGAACAACAATAAGGGCCGATATCCAGGCGACAGATACAACAGGAGTGAATTTCTGGATCATAACAGAGAACATGGGCTTTAATGCTGTCTGGAACGATGCTGCATGGCAGAATGATAAATATACAAGTTATCAGATGAATAATTCGCAGGGCACACATAATCTTACATTGTGGGTTATGGATAAAGCGCTGAATATTGTAACCGGTTCTTCAAGCATTATACTTGATAATCTGGAGCCCAGTATCAGTGTCGCAATAAATTATAATCCGGTATTAACCATTAATAATATGGGGCAGGTAATATTAATAACCATGAATATTACCCAGATTGCCAGCGGTATAAATATTACTCCCAATCTTTACTTAAATGTATACCAGAAACAACCGCTGAGGTTAACTATAAATAATCGTGTTAATGATTCCTTCACAGCAATATTAACCATAAATGAGTATACAGGGAATGGTCCTGCTTATTTCAGCGCTGACGCAACAGATAATGCTACCAATATATCACATATTGTACGCAATTTATTTTATCAGGGAGCGACGTTAACAAATAATTTGATTTTCCAGGTCAATTTGCGCCGGCCGACTTTTAACTTATTCGATTTGGATACTTATAGTACCGAGTACACAAATGATTCAGTTTTGGGGATAAGCTATAATTATGATGTCCGGGCCATTAGCTGGCTGATAAATGAAACCACAACCGTAAAACCTGAGACAGATGATCCGCTCTGGCAGAGTTATTTACCTTCGTATTTTATACTAAAAAATAATGAAAACAGGCTGCATACAGTTTATTTATGGACTAAAGATATTGAAGGGAATATAAATAATACACCGGCAATAGCTACGATAAATTACGACAATATTTACCCTTACGCTGAAGACATTCAGTTGGAAAGAGGGAATTATATTAAAGCCTGTGTTTCCCGAATTACTGTAAATATTTCCGAAGAAGTTAATGTTACACCGGATTTATCCCTGATTTTTGGCGGAAGTTCCAGAACAGTTACTATTGATTATTTTAATAAATCGGTATTATCCGGTCTTTTTAAAGTATCTGATGGCGAGAACGGCAAAGCAACAATTAATTTAATAATCACCGACAATGTTCTGAATGTAACCAGGATAATCCCTGCAGGTCTTACCAGAACTATTACTTTTGATACCGTAAATCCGCCTCTCCCGACTATGAACGTATGGTCAACAGGTATCAACAGGCCTGAAAATATCACCGGCTTTTCTAATGTGCTGACTTTGAATGTTGCTGTCAGGAAGAATATTGACTACTTCAAGTATTTTATTCAGGAAAATGTAAACACCCCTGATGAATTTGCATTGGGGTGGATTGATGAACCAAACAGTTATGTGTTGATGGATGAAACACAGGGCACCAGAAGTATCTATCTCTGGATAAAAGACAGGGCCGGAAACATTTCCAATTATGTTTCAGTAAATATTGTGTACGATACATTCGTTCCTACAGGTGAAATTGCCATTGTATCGGATAAACCATCAAGAAACATGACAAATACATTAAGGAATAATTTGTCTATAACCAGAAATTCTGCGACCTATTTTATTGTTACTGAAAATAGTGTCTTCAGACCCCCTGTTTTAGCTGATAACTGGAGTTCGGTTAAACCAACGGAATATACTTTTGGTCAGGGCGAGGGTGAAAAAACTTTATATTTATGGTTAATGGACAATGCCGGTAACATAAATACTCAAAATATTTTTGATTCAATAACATATGATAAGACAACTCCTAATGTGTCAATCAGTACATCAAGAACAGGTTGGGTTTCAACGGGTAACATTTATATAACAATAAATATTTCAGAAGGAGTAATTACAACGCCCCAGCTTTCCTATACAGCAGCAGGTGTGCCACATAATATTGGCATACTGGGTTCAGTAAGCAGCAGGGATCAGTATTATGCTGTTCTGCTTATAACGGATAATTTCCAAAATGGAATTTTAACATTTAATATAATAGTTACAGATGATGCGGGTAATGTAAGAAATATTTTCAATTCCGGTCCCGCGACAATAAATATTGATACAATAATGCCGGATATTACAACTCTGTATGCTTATGATAATCAACATCCTTCAAGACATGATTTAACAAATGACTGGCCATTTAATATCAGCTGGAATATTTCTGAGCTGACTATAGGCGGATATTTTATAACCGATAATAGTGAACTGGCCGGTAAGGACATAAGCAACTGGACAGGATCAAAACCGACAACATATACACCTACCAGACAATATCAGGGCGAGTATACTTTTTATGGATGGGTTAAAGATTATGCCAACAATATCTCGGCGAGGAAGATTGTTGCCATATCATATGATTCGCTTGCGCCGACAGCAACAATTATAATGATCCCACCGGATAATGGTTCGGTTTATCTAATCGGTGAGTATATCGGTTTCACAATAAACATTAATGAAAATATAGCGAGTTATCATGTATATGTTAATAATTTCTATGAAGGAACAACATATGAAGTACCGCATGCAACGACCAAAAACCCCAGACTTTTAGTGGGGACATTTAATACTTTTGACCTTGGCACGAATGGAACTTATTATTTTCAATTATATGTAGAGGATGAGATAGGGAATAATGGCATCATTGGCAATGTTTACGGCAATGACCCCAATCTGTCGGGAGATAATGGATTTGACGTCGGTTCTACAATTGATACATTCAGATTCAAGATAATTGATAAAGACGGAGATCATAACGCCAACCCTGAAAGATATACAAATGCAACGGATGTCTGGATAGAAATATGGGGAGCCAGCACGGCTACAAGTTATAATGTTACGGATAATTTGACATTTAAACCGGATATCAGCGAAATTAAACAAGCTCTGGGCGAATATCACGGTGTTCAAAGAAGATATGATTATGAGCTGAAACCGATCCCCGGCGGGCAGGAACAGGAAGTAGCATTAAATACCTGGATAACTGACGGCAATGAAGTTAATGGGGTAACAAAAAGTTATTCAATAATACTCGACAGAAAAACACCACAGCTGACTCTGGATATTAATAATCAGATTCCCAGAATATCCGCCGGCAGTCACAACCTGACATTAAATATTAATGAATATATCAGCGAAGCCCCTGATTTATCTATAAAATTTAGTGACGGAAGCACCAGTGTTATCACAATGAATCCTGCCGGTTTTTCTGATGCAAACGGTTATTACGATGCCTGGGGGGGAGTATTAGATGTTAACAGTAATACCCCAAGAGGGACTGCGACATTTAGCGTTACAGTATACGATAAAGCAGGGAATATAACGCATATCATAAATTCATCATCTCGCTCGACTTATAACATATCTGTTATACCCAATCCTTCATTTAATTTATCAGACAGGGACGGTTTAGCCATGCCCGGATACACAAATGAAAATAACATTTCAATTAATATTACCCTGGCAGCTTTCGCTGAAAAGTGTATTATCACCGAGAATTTACTTTACTATCCAACATATACCGATAGTTTCTGGAAGAGTATGACTCCAATGCCTACAACATGCAATTTAGATGGCCCGGATGGCTATAAAACAGTTATTTTCTGGGTGAAAGATAATGAGGAAAATATCAACACAGGATTCGTTACATCCGGTATAACTCTTGATACAACACCTCCGACACTGAATATTTCTCTGGCTGATAGCAGTTGCGGTATAGGAATACACAATATCAGCCTGAGCATGAATGAGCAGGTCCAGGCAACACCATGTGTGAGTTATAGGGTTATAAGCGATAGTGTCGCTGTTACCAGATTTGTCACTTTTTATGAGTCACTTAATAATGAAAAGAAGATCTGGAAAGGTAATTTTTATATTGGTAACGTTGATTTTAACGAAGTGATAACTTTCAATGGAGCAGTTACCGATAATGCCGGGAATATAGGCAATGTAATATATGGGTTCCCAACATTCAGCATAAACACAAAGATACAGAATCCCACAATTTTTTATATTTATGATACCGATACCTCCAGCAATATGTTCGTTAATGACTTCGTTGTTGGTGTACATATTGAGGGAGATGGGAACGCAGCGTACTGGATGATTAGTGATATCCAGAGTACAAAACCAACTTATAATGCTTTGGAATGGTCAGCGGTAAAACCTTCCAGATATACAATGAAGAATGTTGTTAATGAAAACAAAAAACTTTATCTATGGGTAAGGGATGCATATAGAAATGTGAATGATGGGGTTGTCAGCACCAGCATTTTTTATGATGATACATTACCTTTACCGGTAATAGAGTTTAATCACCGGGATTATCTCAAGGAAGGTGAATATGCTTTTACTGTAAACATTCATGAGGAAACAATACCGCTGCTTACTACTCCGCAGGTATTTGTTAATCATGGTGTTTCCATAGATAAAGTAACAGTAAGTTCGTGTGATGTTAATAATTTTGTTTGGGTTGGGACATTAAACATAAATGCGGACATGGCAGAAGGTTTAATAACTTTGAGTGTTGGTATCAGTGATAATGCACAAAATTACAGGAGCGTTTTTAGAACAAATATTGTTGATAAGACAAAACCCCAACAGCCAGACTTTGAATTAAGCGATCCGGACACCTTTAGCCATGATTTTACTAACGAGTCCAGAATTAGAGTAAGTATAAATTTTGATGCAGATATATATGGCTGGTATATTAGCGATCAGATATCCAGCACTCCGGGGTTTATGGATGATGGCTGGCAGTTAACCAAACCAACGAATTTTGATATAAGTAGTAATGTTATTGGAACAAAGAATATCAGATTATGGGTTCAGGATAAAGCGGGCAATATCTCCGGTACTTCCACAAAAAGTATTTATTTTGATAATCTGGCGCCAACGGCAACAATTGAAGTGTCCAATTATCCTCTGGTAAAAGCAGGTGTAGTCCAGATTACTTTAAATATCAGCGAGCAGATAAATGCTGTAACTTTATCCTATACTTTATATGGTTTCGGTCAAACCCCTAAAGTTATAACTTTGAATCAAAAAGCAGAAGAACAATACACAGGGTCCTTTAATATTTCCAGTAATGACCCAAATGGTGAAGCGTTGTTTAAAGTTGATTTGGTTGACAGGGCAAATAACTATTCGAACCGGCTTGAAGGTAACATAATTTTTAGAGTGGATACAGTAACTCCTCAGGTAATTGTGAAAACTTCACCCGAGTATTATTTAAATGAAACCATTCTACAACTGACAATTGATGTGTCGGAAATTATAAATACTACTCCATCAGTTTTATTGAAAGGTGATAGTGCAGTCGCGCTGAATCTGACAAAAAATAATTTATTACAGTGGACAGGCCAACAATTGATATCAGGTGTTTTTGGATATAACCGAGATGCATCAATGAGTATTCTTGTAATTGATGACGCTGGCAACGCAACAACAAATATCAGAAATTTTGTTATAGATAAAACCTCTCCCGCAGTTACGATAAGTTCTATAGAGGATTACCCTGATATAGGTATCGGCCAGCATAAAGTAACCGTAGATATTTCCGAGTGGACAGTTGATACTCCGGATTTACAAATGCAGGTAAAAGACGGTTCTTTTAAAACTGTAAACTTACTCAGATCAGCAGGAAATGCCTGGGTAGGTGACATTGTCATTCTTGGAGCATATCCTGAGGGCATTGCGACACTGCAATTGACCGTTAGGGATTTTGCTCAAAACGAAACCACTGTTCACTCAGGTATATTGACTTTTAATATTTTAATTTCAATGCCTGATCCTACTTTGGATATTTCAGATAAAACCAGCAATGATCATATATATACAAATGAAGCGATGATTTCTGTAAGTATTGGTAATGATACCAGAGCCATTAAATGGATGGTAAGTGAAGAACAAAGTTCCATGCCTTTATGGAATGCGACAGGATGGCAGGATTTGAGACCGGACAGTTATACATTAATTCCCGGTTCTGATGGTTTGAGGAAGGTATTTGTCTGGGTACAGGATGGCGCAAAAAATGTTAACAAACTGGCTGTTTCTAAAAATATTATTTTAGATACAGTATCACCAAATATTGTTATAGAACTTTCAAAAAAGGAATATGTAAACCAGGGTGATTTAAGACTGACATTATCTGTTTCAGAAGAAATTATCGGAACTCCGGAGCTGAAAATGGTTTACGCTGACGGGACGACTCTTAATGTAATATTGGCAAAAGGCAGCGGATGGACCTATACATCAGCGGTTATGATAGGTTCGGACGATCCGCAGGGCCTCACAAGAATTTTTGTAAGAGCGACAGATAATGCATTGAATGTAGGCGCGGCATTGGTCGGAGATTCTTCATTTGTTCTTGATACAACGATAAATGTTCCGGTTAATTTCCAGTTATTTGACCAGGATAATCCGGCAAATTCAGACGAAACAAATGATTTAAGGGTAGGGGTCCGCTATGACAAGGATACAGATTATTTAGCCTGGATTATTGGGGAAGGCGACAATATTATGAGCGACAGACCAACAATAACCGATAACAGATGGCAATATACAAAACCTCTTGAATATAACTTCAAGAATGTAAATGTTGAGGAGAAAAAAGTATATTTGTGGGTCAGAGATTTGGCCGGCAATATCAGCAGCGAAGCAGCTTCAGTTAATATTAACTATAATCCCCAATATCAGGATATTGTGGCATATGTAAGAATTGACCTTAACTCCATATATGTAAGCTATGGAGAATTGTTTATTACAACAAATATTAATGAAGCGAATATCGCCACGCCATCCACCTGGATAATGATAAGCGGCAATAAGAGGATAACAATTAATTATGAAGCAAGAATTACAACCAACTATGAAACTATTTATTTAGCAAAGGCATCCATACCGGCAGATCATTCCTGGGATGGAGAAGCAAATTTTGAATTGGTTGTTACAAAAGGAAATGGTACAGTATTGAATTTTACTAACAGCAATTATGTGAATATCGCGGGCGACAAGGATTTTGTAGTAGATACTGTTATAGCTTTGCCTACAGGTTTCCAGGTGCTGGACAAAGATTCCAGGTCTCCGGATAGAACCAATGATTTAATTGTCGATGTTGCAATAGATGCAAATAATGACTATACAAACTGGATAATCGGAGAAGAATTCAGCCAGAAACCGGAAATTAATAATATAAGATGGAAAGATAAAAAGCCCGATGAGTATATGTTGAAAAATCTGCAGGCCGGAGTT
The DNA here is from genome assembly GCA_028715625.1 of Candidatus Margulisiibacteriota bacterium. Lineage (NCBI taxonomy): Bacteria > Bacillati > Candidatus Margulisiibacteriota > Candidatus Margulisiibacteriota bacterium. The sequence goes on from JAQURL010000022.1 coordinate 17,940, forward strand.
AGAACGATTTATTTATGGGTCAAGGACAGAGCGGGCAATATCAGCAGTGAAAGTGTAAGAACTCAAATAGAGTTTTCTCCTCAGGAGATTGATATGATCCAATACGCAAATGTTAAAACCAGCAAGGGGGTATTTATAATCCCCGGTCTTCTGGATATCACAATAAACATAAAAGAGTTTAATACAAATGTACCGAAACTAGCATTGGTTTTAGCTAATGATAATGTGGTAAATATCACATTGAATTTTATTCAGACTGCCAATATTTATGGAACATTTTTTCATGCCACCATGAACATTCCTGATGATGAGAACTATGCCGGAGAAGCATATTTCCAGATGCAGGTCACCAGAAATGACAATTCGTTATTCAAATCACAAACAAAAGAAGACGCGAAATCGATTCTCGCCGGTGACTCAGTTGTTAAAATTTATATTCCTGTAATTGGACTGGTTTCTTACAATATTCTGGCAAATACAGTATTTATCGGAGAAGAAGATGTTCCTGTAATGGAAATTACCTTGAACAATACTACTGAGTTTTCAAGTATAGAGAGCGTACAGATATTTTTAAGCGGCAATATATTTGATACGGACATAACCGCATTATATCTGGCCAGGGAAACATCCATAAATGGCAAAGAGAGTATAGTGCCTCTAACCAGTAAAGCAGGAGTGAAAAACAAGATAGCCACCTTAAAATTTAACACATCTGAAATACCCGCTATAAATGGTTCCAGATATTTGCTATTGGTGAATGTTAACAAATATGCGGTTGTTGATAATCAATATCAAATAGTGATTGAGAAGGATGATTTGACTTTAGATGACTTAAGCAAAGTTAATCAAACAAATTTCCCGATAATTTCAGATAAAATTGATATTATTAAACAGCACAACAGAGTTTTATATAAACATTTTTTTATACCTACTTCAAATGTGAGGCAGGGAGCAAATAATTGTATTTTATCCGACTTCAGCTTAAGGGTTATTGAAGGGAATTCATATTTATCAAATTTTACAATTAATAAAAGTCAAAATGCGCCTGACACTTTATTTTCCAATATTAAATTATTCAAAAAAAATAATGGGGTTAATAACTATGATTTAAAGTACGATGATATTGTCGCGGAAAATTTGAGCTTTACCAGTAATGTCTTAAATATATCATTTGCTCCGGTTAAGCTTCTGAATGAAGAGGAACAACATTTTTATCTGGTATCGGATTTAAATTATATTGCCGGGAATATCCCGACATTTGATTTGATGATAGTAAGTACCGATTCGTTTTTACTCGACAATAACAGTATGATGCTGGATATAAATATTAATAATTCTAATGACACATTTAACTTACTGACTTACATTCCCAGGATATCGACTTCCAGAAATATTGTTCTTGACGATGCTTTATTTGAAAATACCAGCAAAAATATAATTTTTCGGTTGGGATTATCCGCGGACCATAATCAGTTCCTGCTGACAGGATTAGTTATTACTACAGATTATCAGGGTTCATATATGAGCTCGGTATATATAGGGACCATCTGCTATAAGGACGGCACAACCTTAGATGTCTGCGAACAGCAAATTGTAAACGGAAGGAATACTTTGAATTTTATTCAAAATGTTACGGTTGATCCTGTGTCTTCTATAAACATGGATGTATATCTAAGCCTGCATAATATTAATGATTCCAGCATCGAGTTAAAGGTTCAGGCCAGTTCTTTGATCGGCTCGGAAAGAATAATTGAGGGATTTACATCCTTAAGTTTAAATAGAATAAACATAAGAAACGTGGATTATCCTCACAAAGCCAGAGTAATATTGGATAACCAATTTGTAAACAATATTAACAGTTTCAATGCATTAGTCACTTATATTTACGATGATAATATAAAAAACATCCTCTGCAGGATAACAGACATTGAAGAAAACAGGATCGCATTAAACTGGGTCACAATGGATTATAAAGAAGGAAAAATTCAAAAAGATAATTATGGGCGCAACATAGAATTTGCGACAATGAATATAACCAGTATGCCTTTTAGACATGCCCAGAAGTACAAAATGGAAATTAAAGCGATAAATAATATAGGGAAAGAGAGTGAGATATATTCATGGGAAGCGCAGGCTGACCTCACACAGCCTGTATTTGTAAATAAAGAATTATTGGTTAAACAGGAGCAAACTAATAATATAAAGAAGCATGTAATATTCTTCGGGCCGGTTGTAGAGGATGTTTCAGGCGTGGAAGCAGTTGAATTATGGTTCAGAACAGGTAAAAACCCTGAATGGAAATACGCGAAAATGGTTTCCGGAAATAACGACAGGGTGGAGATGAGCGACCTGTTAAATAATACTTCTTATTATTATCGTGTAAGGGCATTAAACGGAGCAAAACTGTATTCAGATTATTTTATCGCCAATAAACCTATAACAACAAGTTTACCGGGAGATCCATTAACGGAATTAACTAATTATCCGAATCCTTTTGACAGCAGAAAAATAAAGACTACTATAACTTATTTTCTGAATGCGGACATAAACATAAATATAAAAATATATAATTACTATGGGAAACTATTATATAGCGCAAACTATACTGCAGGACAGAACGGCGGCTGCCAGGGTTCAAATGAAGTTCAATGGGATGGTACGGACCAGGCTGGGAATAAAATGCCTATGGGCGGTTATCCTATGGTTATCTATGATTCCGAAACAAAAACAATTCTGGGCAAAAGAATAATCGGCGTTGTCCATTAATTCAAAACATAATCTGCAATTGAAAAAGATAATAATCGATATATTAATGATTATAACTCTATCATGAAGGAAGATGGCCGCAAATTATGGCAAGCCCTGTCAACAAACAACTCAACGGTGTGATGACCGGAAGAGACAATTGCGAAAAACTCCAGAAACTCAATCCCAAGGCTTTAAAAGAGTTTGTTGATCTGGTTTGCGGTTTCGAGGGAATGAATGATTATATCAATCAGCAGAAGTATCTGCTAAATGGAAAGGAATATCAACTGCCTGCAAAGGACAGAATAGATGTGCATAGTGTGCGTTTTGTCGGCGAGGGTAAGGATCGGAATGTTGAATACAAGATAAAATGCCTTCCGGAAGAATTGATGGGATTCCTGGAGATTGGATATCTATTAAGAGGGGTTCTTTTAGAAAAGGGATATCAGCAGGAGGCTATAAGCATAAAAGAAACAGAAGTAAACAATGAATATCTTGTTAAAATTCAGCTGGGAAAGAAGCCGACCCCAAAACCGGATTTATTTGTTCAATATGTCAATGGTCATAAGTACAAAATATACAATGTAGAATATGCTGGGAACAACGTCTTTATTGGTGATAACCATGCAAATATTGAACAGCAAAATTTTAAACGAGACTTGATCAGCGAAGCTGTAAACAAGAAACTGGTTGTATTTATCGAATTAACTAGAGATGAAGATATGGAAAAGTATATGGCTAAAAAACTTGTCGGTAAAACTGATAGCGGATATTTGTATGGAATGGATGATTATTATGCCAGGACTTTCAGTATGTACGCTCTCGGATATAATACATTATCAGACAGTCAAAATCCTAACCAGGAAAGATTCAAGGAAAAAATGATTATTGATTGCGTCAGAGATCACAGCCTGGCAGGTATTTGGGAGATGATTACGGGCAAGATGGGGAAAATAGTGCCTCTGGCTGCAAGTATTCCAGAGGCGATTAAATCGGCGAAAACTCTCAAAGATGTGCTTGATACAATAAAAAATAACCCAAATTATCAGGATAATCTGCAGTGGTTAAAGATATGCCGGTTTATCCTGGAAGCGATGAAAGGAAAAGTTATATCCATGGGCGCAAACAGAAAATTGATCGACGATTTTTTGGACAATCCTCAAAAAATGTTCTCAACATTTTATGAACAGATAAATATAAATTTTAGAAATGAATATATGGCCCAAAATATTAAGGCTGTAATGAGCAAATTTCCTGCTGATAAAAAATATACAGTGATTGTGGGCCTGGACCATTTACAGAACTTATTCCAGCTATTATGCCGACTTTCACAACCACTTTAAGTGGGAAAAGATCAAAAGAAGCAGTCTTAAACACCTGATATTAAATATAAATAACGGTTAAGATAGAATAAATTTATTAAAAAAGTTGTATACTATATAAGTACATATGAAGAAAAAAGCAAATCCAGTTAACCTTGGTTTTGTGGTCTCCGTGCGCGGGAGTGTAGTCGATATAAAATTTGACTCTCATTTGCCTCCTATATATTCGTTACTTCATGCAAAAGAGCAGAAAATAGCAATTGAAGTGTTAGCTCAGATCGATGCGCAAGTTGTTCGGGGGATTGCTTTGACACCCACTCAGGGCTTGTCCCGGGGGACTATCGTTATCGATACAGGCGGACCATTAAAGGTACCGGTCGGCAAGACAATTCTTTCACGAATGTTTGATGTATTTGGAAATGCTATCGACCGCAAAAATGCTCCGAAAAATGTTGAATGGAGGTCTGTACATCATGCACCACCATCTCTGGAGAACCGTTCTACAAGATCAGAAATATTTGAAACCGGCATCAAGGTTATAGATGTACTAATGCCACTCGAACGTGGTGGCAAAGCCGGACTTTTCGGAGGCGCGGGAGTTGGCAAAACAGTACTGCTGACCGAAATGATCCATAATATGATAGGACACCATGAAGGTATAAGTATTTTTTGCGGTATCGGCGAACGTTGTCGCGAGGGTGAAGAACTTTATCATGATATGAAAGAAGCCGGTGTACTGCAAAACATGGTAATGGTGTTCGGCCAAATGAATGAACCGTCAGGAAGTCGTTTCCGTGTGGGGCACGCGGCACTTACTATGGCCGAATACTTTCGTGACGACCAGCATCGTGATGTATTGCTTCTCATTGACAACATATTCCGGTTTATCCAGGCCGGATCGGAAGTATCAGGCCTAATGGGGCAGATGCCGTCGCGTCTTGGCTATCAGCCCACCATGGGCACCGAACTGTCCGCACTGGAGGAGCGTATAGCCAATACGGACAGCGGAGCTATTACTTCAATTCAGGCAGTATATGTGCCGGCAGACGATTTTACAGACCCTGCAGCAGTACATACTTTTTCGCATCTTTCTGCCTCTATAGTTCTTTCCCGCAAACGTGCCAGTGAGGGACTTTATCCTGCCATAGACCCATTGCAGTCTAATTCAAAAATGGCAACACCCGGAATTATTGGCGAACGCCATTATAATCTGGCTCAAAAGATTCGTCACACCCTTGCCCAATATGCTGATCTCAAGGATATTATAGCCATGCTTGGGTTGGAGCAACTTTCTCCGGAGGATCGCAATGTAGTCGCCCGGGCACGACGACTGGAACGTTTTTTGACACAGCCTTTTTTTACAACCGAACAATTTAGCGGTATAAAAGGAAAACTTGTCACCCTTGATGATTCGCTGGACGGTTGTGAAAGAATTCTTAACGATGAATTCAAGGACTATCAGGAAAGCGCACTATATATGATAGGAACAATTGATGAAGCCAAAAAAAAATATCAGTCCAAAAAAACTGATATCCATACAGTTACCGGGCCAGCAGTGAATGCCCCTCTGAATCCCACAAATAATTCAAAGCCCAAAGATGCATCGAATCCAGTGCCAGAATCTAAAACGGAGGTTAAAAATGCCGTCAGCAATGATGAATCTTAAGATTCTTCTTCCCTTCAAAGTTTTCGCTGATAAAACTGACGTTTCTCGTATTGTTGCTGAAACCAGTGAAGGGGTTTTTGGAATTCTTCCTCATAGGCTTGATTGTGTTACAGCGCTAACTCCCGGCATACTTGTCTACGAAAACAAAGCCGAGGGTGAAACTTTTGTAGCTCTGGATGAAGGGGTGCTGGTAAAGACAGGTCAGGATGTCCTTATATCAGCACGAAATGCCATTGCTGGAAAAGATCTTGAACATTTGCGCGATGCCATAGACCACGATTTTTTAAGTCTCGATGAACAGGAAAAAAATGTCCGTACGGTTATTGCCAAAATGGAAAGCGGTTTCATTCGCCGTTTTTCGGAGTTTCAGCATGACTGAAAAAATAGAAAAAAAAAGTGTTGATGAACGAACCGCTTTCAGTAAGGAAGTCGGATCCAAGGCAGACCGTAAACTCAGGGCAATTCGAGACTCCTCGCATAGTGTATGGTTTGGATTGGGAATGATGGGCCTTGTAGGATGGTCGGTGGTAATTCCGACACTACTTGGCACATTTCTGGGAATATGGCTAGATAAACATCACCAGGGGAACCATTCCTGGACTCTGATGCTGCTGATTATAGGTTTGATAATAGGTTGTTTTAACGCCTGGCATTGGATTGACAAGGAAGACAAAGAAATGAGGGAAGACCGGGGCAATCATGACAAATGATATAATTATGCTGGTCATATCGATAATTTTCGGACTTTTGTTGGGGATATTTTTCTATGGGGGTCTTTGGTGGACAGTTCGCAAGATGCTTAACTCCAAACAATCGGCTCTTTGGTTTCTTGGGGGACGGTTGCTGCGAACAGGCATAGTTTTGACGGGGTTTTATTATGTCTCTCAGGGTCATTGGCAAAGGTTCCTGGCATGTATGCTCGGTTTTATTCTGGCTCGTCTTCTAGTGACACGATTGACAGGAGGATATGATGCATCTTAGTCCTGATGAAATTATCTTCTGGCAGACAGGATTTATAAAACTCAACGCTACCATAGTATATACATGGGGACTTATGTTTTTTCTCTCGGTCTTCTCAATTATTATTACCCGCAAACTTGAACACGGGCTTAAACGTTCCCGCTGGCAAAACCTTTTGGAGATAGTTGTTATAAATATTGTAAAGCAAATTGATGATGTAGGCTTAAAACAGCCACGAAAATATATGGGCTTTCTTGGAACACTCTTTTTACTGGTCGCTTCGGCTAGTCTCTGTACGATTATTCCTGGATACGAGCCCCCAACAGGATCACTTTCAACCACTGCGGCTCTTGCCTTGTGTGTGTTTGTAGCTGTTCCTTTTTTTGGAATTAAGGAGCAAGGGGTAGTTAATTACCTTAAGTCCTATTTAAAGCCAACGGTTATTATGCTGCCTTTTAACATAATCAGTGAACTTTCACGGACATTGGCGTTGGCTGTACGTTTATTCGGGAACATGATGAGCGGTGCAATGATTATTAGTATTCTGCTTACAATTACGCCATTCATTTTCCCGGTTATCATGACGGCATTGGGTCTGCTTACCGGTATGGTTCAAGCTTATATCTTCAGTATTTTAGCAGGTGTCTACATTGCGGCAGCTACCAAAGTCCGTCAGCCCAAGGATAGAAACGATGAATAAGTGTGAAAAAATAAACTTAGGAAAGGAGTAATTATGGATAATATTACAACAATTGCAGTAGCCTCAGTCATTATTTCTGGGATCACAACAAGTTTCGGAGTTTTAGGAACTGCGCTCGGAGAAGGACGGGCAGTATCATCTGCGCTTACCTCATTGGCCCAGCAACCCGATGCTTCGCCTACCATTACCAGAACACTGTTCGTAGGTCTTGCTATGATCGAGTCAACAGCCATATACTGTTTCGTGATCTCGATGATCCTGATTTTTGCCAATCCATTCTGGAACTATATTATTATGCACGGAGGTAAATAAACCATGCTCATTGACTGGTTTACATTCAGTGCTCAGGTAGTAAACTTCCTTATCCTAATATGGTTGATGAAACATTTTTTGTACAAACCTGTGCTGAATGCCATAGACGCCCGCGAAAAACTTATTGCAAAAGAACTTGCAGATGCTGCCAAGAAACAAACCGAGGCAAAAAAGGAGCGAGACCTGTATGAACAGAAGAACGAAAAATTTGATCTGCACTACAATAAGCTTCTGGGTAAAGTCAAGGCAGAAGCAGATGCAGAACGTAAACGTCTTCTTAATCAGGTACAAAATGATACAGAAGTCTTGCGTTCAAAACAAGATAATGCCTTAAAAAGTGATCTTGTGAATCTGCAAAAAGAAATTTCCCGGCAAACACAGGATGAAGTTTTTGCCATAACCAGAAAGGTCATGACAGATCTTGCCGGGACAACCCTGGAAGAACAAATCAGTAAAGTATTCACCAATATTGTCAGGAACCTCGATTCAGAAAAAAAACAAGATCTGGCTAAGGCGCTGAAAGCTTCATCAGAACCTGCTGTTGTGCGCAGCGCTTTTGTTTTGCCGCAAAAACAGCAAGACACTATAAAAAAGGCGCTTGAGGAAATTTTTTCAGAAAAATTAAATATCCGGTTTGAAACTTCCCCCAAAGTGATAAGCGGTATTGAACTCAGCACTAACGGACAAAAAATTGCCTGGAGCATTGCCGATTATCTGGTAAACCTGGAAAACAGAATTAACAAACTACTGGGCGAGCAAACAAAAATTATTGCCAAACATAAGACAAAACCAACCTTAAAGTCTAAGGCTAAGGTAAAAAAGAAAGTTAAATGAATATCTCATCAAACCCTTTGAAACCAACCTTTGACCGTACGTTTGATTACCTGAAAAAAGGGAGAAGTACCTTTGATCCCCAACTGGTTGCACAAGAGGTTGGAACAATTGTCAGCATCTCGACAGGAATCGCGAAAATTTCAGGACTACCCGGGATTGGATTTGACGAGCTTGTAGAATTTCCAGGGGAAATTTTTGGTATTGCGTTTAACGTAGATGAAACCGAAATCGGAATTATTCTGCTTGGCGATTATACCCAATTAAGCGCAGGAGACGAGGTTAAGCGGACCGGCAGGGTTATGGACATTGTGGTGGGTGAGGAACTGTTAGGCCGCGTTATTGACCCTTTAGGGGACCCACTTGATGACCATGGATTTTTATCTACAACACAAAGAAAACCTATAGAACGACCCGCTCCCAGTATTATGGATCGCTCACCGGTTACTGTACCGCTCCAAACCGGACTTAAGGTTATCGACGCACTCATTCCTATCGGACGTGGTCAGCGTGAGTTGATTCTTGGTGACCGACAAACCGGCAAAACAGCGATTGCCCTTGATACTATCCTCAATCAACGAGATCAAAATGTTATATGTGTGTATTGTGCCATAGGACAACGAGCCTCGGCTGTTGCCAAGTCTGTTGCGACTCTTAGGGAAAAAGGCGCTATGGACTATACCGTAGTCATGGTAACCGAAGGTAACGATCCACCGGGCCTTGCTTATATAGCTCCTTACGCAGCTACCAGTATCGCTGAGTATTTTATGGAAAAAGGTAAAGATGTACTTATTGTATACGATGACCTCACCCATCATGCTCGCGCATATCGTGAACTTTCACTCTTGCTGCGTCGTCCACCGGGTCGCGAAGCATTCCCGGGCGATATTTTTTATATCCATTCCCGCTTACTGGAACGCGCAACACATTTACACAAAGAACTAGGGGGAGGGTCCCTCACAGCTCTGCCAATTATAGAAACCGAGGCTCAGGATATTTCAGCGTATATCCCAACCAACTTAATTTCAATAACCGACGGACAAATATATCTCTCTCCGTCACTGTTTGAACTGGGTGTATTACCCGCAGTTGATGTTGGTAAGTCGGTTTCGCGTGTTGGGGGGAAAGCGCAACTTTCAGCCTTCCGTGATCTGGCCGGTGATTTGAAACTCGCTTATGCGCAGTTTGAAGAACTGGAAACTTTTTCCCGATTTGGGGCACGTCTGGATGAAGCTACACGTCAAATTATTGAGCATGGGTGGCGTATTCGTGCCTGTCTTAAACAACAGGAATTCTCACCGGTGGCCGTGGCAGCTCAAATTATTATTCTGCTGGCTCTGACCACCAAACTTTTTGACAATATTTTGCTCGACAAAATAAATGACGCGCAAAGCGCCGTGCTTGAAGCAGCAGTAAACATACCGGAAAACATAAAGAAAAGATTATATACTGTTGATAAACTAAGTGACGATGATCGTAAAGCCCTGATAGAAATAGCACGTCAGGCACTTGCCGGATTTCAACCCAAACCGGAAGCCAAGGCCGACCCTGACGTAGACCCTGAACCTAAAGAAAAGTCATGAGCAATACTACCGTAAATTTACGCAGAAAAATAACTATCGCCGGAGACCTCCAATCGGTAGTGCGCACTATGAAAGCACTGGCAGCATCTAATATAGGACAATATGAAGAGTCTGTCCGTGCCCTGGCAAACTATCACCATGTTGTGGAACTGGGTCTGGGTACCTGTTTTCGAAAAACCAAACCTGAGCGCTCAACCCCTAAAAGACAAAAACAAGCGGATATAACCGGCGCTGTTGTTTTTGGTTCGGACCAGGGACTGGTAGGCCAGTTTAATGATGTAATTGTAGAGTATGCAGTAAAAACTTTATCCGCTCTGTCGAGCCATCCCAAAGTCTGGGCAGTCGGTGAACGTGTTCATACACGTCTTACAGACTCCGGATTAGAGGTAACAGGTTTCTTTGCTGTTCCCGGTTCCGTAAATTCAATCACCCCGATGATAGGTCAGATTCTTGTTGAAAGCGAGACATATCTGCAACAAAATAGGTCAACCGAACTTTACCTTTTTTATAACCGTCCTACCTCAAAAGCGGGCTATACACCTATTGGCCAACGATTACTTCCCCTGGACGAAACTTGGCGAAGAAATTTATCCCTGATTCCCTGGCCAACCAAAAACATACCGGAAGTTATGGGTAAAGGTTCAAAAACCCTGAGGGCATTTATTCGAGAATATTTGTTTGTCTCACTATTTCGCGCATGTTCCGAATCTCTCGCGAGTGAGAATGCCAGCCGCCTGGCAGCGATGCAGCGTGCTGATAAAAATATCGATGAGCTGCTGGAATACCTCAACGAGACATTCCATCGGTTACGTCAAAGTGGTATCGATGAGGAACTTTTTGATGTTATTTCCGGATTTGAGGCGCTGTCAGGCAGATAGGTTCCGTTATATAAAGGTAAAAAGTCAGTTAAATATAGAAAATACAGATTACCTTCTTATTTCAGACGTTGTATTCTTGGTAAATAATGAATGATTATTTATCGTCATTTTTGATTTTAATTTTTGCATTTTTTATAGGGGTAAGCCTGTATTTTGTTATTAGAATTCTTTTAAAACGAACCTTAAATATATCATTGCTGCAAAATTTATCCATAAAACTTGATCTGCTTGAACGCCCTTTTCTGCTGCTCCTTCCAATGTTATCGATTATGATTATTTTCCCTTTGTTAAGCTTCCCAGCCAATATAAAAGTATTTATTAGTCGCCTGGTTGATATTGCGCTGATTATCTCGCTATGCTGGATGCTGTTGAAAATTATACAAATTATTCGTAATGTGGTATTGAGTAGACACAATATTGAAATTAAAGACAATATTCATGTCCGAACTCTTCACACACAGATTCAGTTGTTAACTAATATAATTTCAATAATTATCATAATTTTAACTATAGCTTTAATACTTTTATCATTCCCCGAGGCAAAACAAGTGGGGATAACAATTCTGGCCTCAGCCGGTATTATCGGAGTTATATTAGGACTCACGGCACAAAAAACTTTAGGAAATCTGATTGCCGGGATTCAAATTGCCATTTCTCAACCAATACGAATTGATGATGTGGTAGTTGTGGAAAATGAATGGGGCAGGATAGAAGAAATAACCTTAACCTATGTAGTGGTCAGGATATGGGACTTGCGGCGATTAATTGTTCCTATAGCCTATTTTGTTGAAAAGCCATTTCAAAACTGGACTCACAGATCCGACCAGTTAATGGGCACAGTTTTTTTTTATGTTGATTATTCTTTGCCAGTAAATGAACTCCGGAATGAACTAACTGCTATCCTTAACAAAAGTAAGTTTTGGGATAAACGGGTTAATGACTTGTCTGTGACCAACCTTACCGAGAAGACAGTTGAACTGCGGGCAGTGGTTAGTGCCGCTGATTCATCTACATTATGGAATTTGCGCTGTGAGGTGCGAGAAAAACTCTGGCTATTTCTACAGAAAAATTTTATCGACAATTTTCCGCGGGTTCGTATTGAGATGAAGCCCGACAATGTGAATACCCAAGGCTCAAAGTTAACATCGGTTTGAAATGCTGACCAAAGGAGAGGTTAATTATGAAAAAAATTCATTCATCTGAGTTTCGCGTAACAGGCGGAGAACCGGTTAATCTTAGAAAAAGGCCGACAGCTATAAAACCCTTTTATGAATCAAAAAAACAGTATAAAGAATTTCTGCATGCACACGTTAAAGAGTTGAGCGAACAGCAAAGCCTGCTTTATGCTTCCAGTCGTTATTCATTGCTACTGATCATTCAAGGCATGGATGCAGCGGGCAAGGATGGTATTATCAAGCATGTGATGTCCGGAGTGAATCCGCAAGGTTGTGAAGTTTTTAGTTTCAAGCAGCCGAGTGTTGAAGAACTCAAACATGATTTTTTATGGCGAACAACCTGTAAATTACCGGAACGTGGACGATTCGGTATTTTCAATCGTTCTTACTATGAAGAAGTACTTATTGTTCGCGTTCATCCTGAAATTCTGATGGCCCAAGGGTTACCGGATAAACTTATTAATGAAAAAAATATCTGGACTGAAAGATTTCGCTCTATCGTGGATATGGAATCGCATCTTTATCATAATGGCACCAGGATTATTAAAGTTTTTCTTCATCTTTCAAAGGACGAACAGCGCAAGAGGTTCCTTGAGCGTATAGACAGTCCTGAACATAACTGGAAATTCAGCCTGACAGATGTTACAGAACGAAAATTATGGGACCAATATATGAAAGTTTATGAAGATTGCTTAAGCAATACCAGCCTGACGGTTGCCCCCTGGTATATTGTCCCGGCAGATGATAAAAAAAATGCCCGACTTATTGTTTCGCAAATTATTCTTGATACATTGCAACCACTGGAGCTAAGTTATCCGAAGCTGGATAAGGTTCAGGAAAAAGAACTGGAATTAAGTCGAAAACAACTTTAAATTTCAAGAGAAAGGTTTGGACTGAGAAGCACCAGCTTCCCCTTAGGGATCGGTCACTGCTTCATTTCGCAGTTCTGTTCGGCGCTCTCAACACATCGTCCTTAAAGAAAAATTTTTAAGGTAAAAAAACTGGGATTTTCCTAAATTTTTTCCGAAACATTAATGGAAAACCAAAAAGAAAAGGAATTTTTTGGAAAATGATTAATACTAAATTAGTGGCTATTGTACAAGGACAAATACACAACAATATAAAGTGTATAGCGCCGGAATTACTTTTTTCAGAACCTGAGCATCCGTCTTTAAAAACTTTTATCGAAGTACCCGATAGTTTGTTCAAGCAGGCCTACCGGCATTTCGGCGAGGATATGGGTTCGGCTTTTTTTATAAATGTAGGTAGTACAGCGTTAATCGAATTATTATTAAGCAAGTTTTTTCCCGTTGGCATTGAAACTCAAAGATTAATACTTACTTTCGCCGGCTCTATGACAGAGAATATTGGTTTTTATATCCCAAATTTGTTAAGAGCCTGGAATACATACAGAACAACACCGATCGAGAACAGATTGCCTATAAGATCATATTTAAAGGATGTTTTAATAAAAGGATCAATAACCTTGATGTGGGACACCGCTATCCATGATCCATTGTATTGGATATCAATGTATCTGGGTCAAATATTCCTGCCTGCAACACCTGCCTGGTTGATCGCCATCGCTTCATTTATATTGGCGTTGATTATAATAACCAATGCTCAAGTGGCTCTGAAGGAAATTAAATATGCTATGTTAGCTCGTAGTTTACGTAAAGCGGGTTTTGAAGAGGAGCCTTATTATGAGGCAAGGTTTTATCTGCCTAAGACATCTAATACGCCGGTACAGGAGATATTAGATACAATGGCTTCAAAATTTAATCTCTATGAAAAGTTTAGCGGGCAGTATCATGATAAATATTTTCGCCCAAGTAACGAGGAGATAGCCGGAAGGAATGTTCTGGTAAGGACACGGGAAAGAGAAACCGCTGAAGCTGTTCCAAGAAAATCCGCACAAGTTATATTCGTTAAAAGCGAGCAAATGGAGCAAAAATGCAAATCGATGCATAACTATTTTGTTATTAAAAAAACAAAGTTCAGGTACATTTTGCAGCAGAACCTGAGTTTGCTGGAAAGCCTTTTTACCAGTGGCCTGAATAAGGCAGGAAGATTAATTCTTAAGAGGACCAGAGGCAATGAATCGATGAATATCACTTTTAACAGAATGATGGTAAGAGATCCGGAAAAACTTTACTTTGCCATAGATGATTTGAATGAACATTTTCCATATTATATTGTGGAATTAAAAGCCTGGTCTGATTTGAATATGCTTAAAGAAGCCATGCGTTTTCTGATGATTAAATATCCGGTGCATATAACTACACACCCCAAATCAAGTCTGATGGATTATATATAAAAACAAACTGACTGCCCCGCAAGGACAATCTCCACTTCGTTACGATGCAATCCCTAAACTCAGTTGCGCTGACGCTGACTTCGTTAAGGGCCTTAGCCGAACCTCTTCTCGGTTCTCGTCCTCGCGGGCGTATTTTGAAGTTATAATTTTGGGGAGTTGTTAATAAACCACTGATTAGCTGTACAATAGCCAAGTTCGTATTACGAACTTGGCTGCCCCGCAAGGACTCGAACCTCGGATAACGGGACCAAAACCCGCTGTGTTGCCAATTACACCACGGGGCAACGCGATATTAATTATAGGCTATTTCGAATAATTTTGACAATGCAAAAATTTTTTTCCTTCACAATTTATTGCAAGTTCTTTATTATGTATAGTAAACCTACTGTAAGCGCAGATTTATATGAAAAAAATTTTAGTTATTGATGATTCTCCAATAATCAGAAAAATAATGCACCAATATATACAAATCCTTGGCTATGAATGTGACCAGGCAGAAAGCGGAATGCAAGCCATGGAACAAGTAAAAAACAATGATTATGTTCTGATTTTTACGGATATTCATATGCCGCAGATGGATGGTTTTGTTACTTCTAAAAACATCAGAGAAATCGAAGATTCTCTGCATAAACAGCATGCGCCGATTATCGCAATAACCGGAACTCTCTTGGAAGAATATACTGACAAATATAAGATTTATGGTATTAACGACTGTATTCGCAAGCCGGTTGAAAAATCAAACATACTGGAAATATTAGCTAAATTTGTTGAAAGTAAGGAACTCAGGCTTTCTCCGACAGAGCCAGCTGAAACGCAAAGTGCGAATGACAATCTGATACCTATAAATCTTAAACAGGTTGTCAGCGAGTTCAGCGGTGACAGAAAAATGGTCGTAGATATTTTAAAAGAATTTTTAGAAATCAGTGGTGAACAGATACAACAAATCAAACAGGCCGTGGTAAAAGGCGATTATCAGATAGTAAAAAATCTGTCGCATTCTATTAAAGGTGGCTCGGCAAATCTATGTGCTCCGCTGTTATCAGCTGCTGCCAAAGACCTTGAAATGATGGTAATTTCGGGGCATAATGAAGATGCTAAACATTTAGTAAATAAACTGGTCAGAGAACATATTTGTTTGCAAGACTATTATCGGAAGGTGATTTGTAATGAAAATAATGATTGTTGATGATGAACTGGTAAGCAGAAGTAAATTGACTATGATCCTCAGACAATTCGGTATCTGCCATGAATATGATCGTGGCGACAGGGCCGTTATCGCTTTTGAAAGAGCTCTTATAGAAAAACAACCCTATAATTTGATGACGCTGGATATTTCCATGCCTGATATGGGAGGCATGCTGGTCCTGAGCAAGATAAGGGCAATCGAAGACAGAATGAGGGTAGCGCCTGAAAATAAAGTAGTTATCATTATGGTTACTTCCAATGATGAAAAAGAAAGTTTTTTTACAGCCATTTCTCAGCATTGTAATGATTATATAATTAAGCCAGTAGAAAAAGAGGTTATGCTACAGCGCTTAAAAAAACTTGATCTGATAAAATAGGTTATTTTTCAGTCGGCAGGTCCTGCATATCCCATTCCAGCATGCCACCGTTCATGATGTATACTTCTTTGAATTTGTGTTTTTTCATGATATAAAAAGCTCTCTGACTGCGACTGTCGCGCTGTCCGTAAATTATATATTTTTGTTGCTTGTTTAATTTTTTCAGAAATTTTATGTAGTTCAGGTCCATGACACTCATGTTTATGGCATTTTTTATATGTTTGCGACTGAATTCTTTAGGAGAACGGACGTCAATCAGCTGATATTCTCTGCTGTTTTTATTTATTAATTCATATACTGTTTTTGGGTCAATTGCCATGAGCATCTGCTTGTTTTGATAAGCAACAGAGTGTTTCCTTCTTAGAATATCCAGAATAATTGCTACCATTACCAAAAATAAAAGGAATAATATCAGTATATTCAAAATTATAAGTTGCATTTTATAAACCTCAGTCTTGGCTTGATATTCAGATTTACAATCAAAACTAGTTTTATTATAATCATTTATGCAAATTGTTAAAGAGAGGTGGTACATAAATGCCTAAATCACAAATGGAAAAATTTGAGTTCAAAACAGAAGTAAAACAATTATTAGAACTGGTTATTCATTCTTTGTATTCTCATAAAGATATTTTTCTGCGGGAGCTGATTTCCAACGCAGCTGATGCCATAGATCGTTTGCGATTCGAATCATTAACAGATACGGAATTAAAAAAGGATAATAAGGATAATATTGAATGGAAAATAAAACTGGTAAGGGATGAAAAACAAAGGACACTGACTATTTCCGATAACGGCATTGGAATGACCCATGATGAATTGGTTGATCATTTAGGAACTATCGCTAAATCAGGAACCAAAACCTTTCTGGAACAGTTAAAAAAGATAGATACCAAACAGGACCTTTCTTTAATCGGTCAATTCGGTGTGGGATTTTATTCATCATTTATGGTAGCCGACAAGGTAACCGTTGTTTCGCGTCATGCCAAAAGTGATACTGCCAATAAATGGGTTAGTGACGGAGAAGGCGGTTTCCAGGTGGAACCCGCAAACAAATCTGAAGCCGGTACAGATGTTATCTTGCATTTAAAAGATGACGCTCAGGATTATCTTCAGGAACATCAATTACGTGATATTGTAAAAAAATATTCGGACTTTGTAGAACATCCTATTGTGATTGATGTGGAAAAAGAAGAAAAACTGGTGGACCAGGATAATAAAACCATTAAGAAAAAAGTTGAGGAAACGCTTAATTCCCGCAAGGCATTGTGGGCCAAAGCTAAAAATGAAATTAAAGATGAAGAATACATTGAGTTCTATAAACATTTAGCGCATGATTTGAACCCTCCCTTGAAAACAATTCACTATTCCGCTGAAGGAACAATAGAATTCAAAGCTTTAATCTATATACCGCAGAAAGCGCCTTTTGATCTGTTTTTTCCTGATTCCATCAAAGGCATACATTTATACGTTAAACGGATTTTTATCATGGATGATTGTAAAAAACTTATCCCAGAATATTTGCGATTTGTAAAAGGTGTGGTAGATGCCAATGATTTGCCTTTAAACGTGTCCAGAGAAATATTGCAGCAGGACGCGGCTCTGGAAAAAATCAAGAAAAATGTAGTAAACAAAATATTGCAAACACTGCAAACAATGCTGGATAAAGAATATGACGAATATGTGAAATTCTACAGGGAATTTGGCAAGGTTCTGAAAGAGGGTATTCATTATGATTATGAAAACAAGGATAAAATCCTGGAACTATGCTTGTATGAAACCTCCAAAACAGGCAACGGTGAGTTTAAATCTCTGAAACAATATGTGGAAAACATGCCAAAAGACCAAAAAGACATCTATTACATAATTGCTGAAAATAAAGCAGCTGCCATGATGTCACCGCATCTGGAAATATTTAAGAAAAAGGACCTGGAAGTTCTGGTCATGACCGACACTATAGACGAGTGGGTGTTGGGCTCTGTTTTTGAATACAAAGGTAAAAAGCTGAAAGCCGTTGATAAAGGAGATTTGTCTATGGCTGACAAGGATGCAGAAAAGGAAATCAAAGAAAAAAAAGAGCAGTACACGGATTTATTAAGCTTTATGCAGAAAGAGCTGGAGCAGGAGGTAAAAGAAGTTACTTTTTCTGCACGTCTTACAGACAGCCCGAGTTGTCTGGTGCTGGACGAAAGTGGAATGAGCAAACAAATGGAACAAATGTTTAAGGCCATGGGGCAGGATGTGCCGGCGCAAAAAAAGATCCTGGAAATAAATGCCTCTCATCCCATAGTAGAAGTAATGCAAAAAATATTTTCTGAAAGCAAAGAAAATCCGGTATTAAAAGATTATGTACAATTACTCTATGATCAGGCAGTGCTTGCCGAAGGCGGGAAAATCAAAGACCCATTGCAGTTCGTCAAGAAAATAAGCGAATTGATGATCAGGGCAGCCAAATAAAATTTTATGAAAGGCTGTTTTTTTCAGGCCTCTCAAGTATAATTATTTATAAGACATTTATATGGGGGATTTTTTATTTTTAGCAGATTAACCTTGCGATCTAAAATTATTATTGCTGGCGTCATAACAGCTTTTTGTTTTTCCACACTTATAGGTTGGATGTTTTTACGCTTCAAAGATGTAATATATGAAGGCAAATATCAGAAAACAAAAGAGCTGGTGGAAACCGTTTGGAGTTTTGCCCAGGATAATTATCAGAGATACAAAAACGGTGAATTTTCAGAAGACGAAGCAAAACGCAGAACCATAACGAGAGTAAAAAGTATGCGTTACGCTCAAAATGATTATTTTTGGATCAACGACATGTCCCCCAAAATGATCATGCATCCTATTAAGCCCGAAATGGACGGCACTGATGTGTCAAATTATTCCGATCCAAAAGGGAAAAAACTGTTTATGGAATTTGTGGAAGTCTGTAAGAATAACGGTGGAGGTTTTGTAAGTTATTACTGGCCCAAGCCAGGTTACAATAAGCCTGTACCTAAAATTTCTTATGTTAAATTAATAGAACAATGGAACTGGATAATAGGGACAGGTATATACGTTGATGATGTAGAAAAAGAGGTAAATAATATATTCTACATTTTACTTACTTTTATAATAATACTAACAATCGGTACTCTGTTTTGTTTTGTGTTTCTGGCTGAATCTACAACCAAGCCGATGATAAAAACCCTGGACAGACTAAATGATGTTTTAGGAGAACTATCAACGGCAACTGTTGATTTGGAGGCAGCCAGCGATATGATGCAAAAAGGAAGTACCGAGCAGTCTGATTCCCTTCGTTCGGTGTCACAAACTATTGAACAACTGGCTGATCAAATATCTACGACGGTTACTCATTCTGTGGATGCACTTAATTCCGTAAAACATGTGAACCATGTGTCGCATGAAGGAAATGATGAAATGCAGGAAATGAGCAAGTCTATGCAGGACTTAAAGAAATCCAGCGAAGAAATATCCAATATCATAAAACTTATCGACGATATAGCTTTTCAAACCAACCTGCTTTCCTTAAATGCTGCGGTGGAAGCAGCGAGAGCGGGTGAGGCGGGAAAAGGTTTTGCTGTTGTGGCAGATGAAGTGCGCAATCTGGCGCAGCGCACATCGCAGTCTGCAAAAAATACCACGAGTATTATTGAAAGAAACATTGCATTGTCCGAACAGGGTACTCATTTCACAGACAGTCTGGCCAAATCTTTACAGGACATTTATACGCATGCCGATAAAGTTACTGACCTGATGAAGGAAATTTCCAATACAACTCAAAACCAGGCTGAAAAAATTATGGACCTGGTTACTTCCATGGCCACAATCCGTGAAGTAATGGAACAATACGCCGTGAACTCCGAGCAAACCACCAAATCAATTCAGGGTTATAATTCTCAAATTATAACAATCCAAAAAATAATTCACGAAACAAACGATTTTTTGCGCGGGAACCAGGCTTAAATAATTCAACTTTGGCGCGACAGTCTCTCACCTTGGCGAAGTCTGGGTCGCTAAACTATAAAATATTTTGTTTAAGCGGAGTTATCAGGGTTTATCTATGGAACAACAAGATATCAGCACACAAGTCAGCTGGGGGAAGCAGCGATCCGCCTCTAGGGCGGAGAGCGTTGAGGGGGGCAGCTTCGCTGGCCCTCTTAAATACGTTCAATTGATTTCCAAATCAAGTGGTGCCGGGGGCCGGACTTGAACCGGCACGGCAATGTGAATTACCATGGGATTTTAAGTCCCACGTGTCTACCAATTCCACCACCTCGGCACTAAAAACTAAGTGCTATTATAATCAATAAAAGTAGTATTAACAATATTAATATCTTCAGAAACAGCTTGCTGAGCGTTATAAAAGCTATTTATACAAATAAACCGTGAAATTATCCGGGGAATAATCATGACGTAAAACAGCCTTGGGGGTCAATGACAGGCAGAAGTTCAGTGTTTCTCCGGCATCAAAGTAGTTGAGGTTGGACTCATCCTTGCTTTCGCTGACACTGGATAGAAAATTTACCGCCACGCCTTTTTCTGCAAGGTCGAACATTTTATGCAGTGCGCGGTTGCGGTAATCGGATATGTTTTCCATTTTGCCCAGATTAAAAAGACCGTCAGCCAGAATATATTCGGCTGTATCGTTAAAATCTTTATCTAAAATGTTGATGTTCCGGAAATCCGCATCCGGTTCGTTTTCCGCAGCTACTCTGTAAGCCCTTGGAGAAATATCAATGCCGGTATATTTGAAGGAACTCAGAAATTCAGTGAGATACTTATAAAACAAACCTACGTTGCTGCCAACTTCCAGTATAGAACTGTAGTCGAGGTCGCTGATCTCGGTCAAAATGCGATACTTGAGCAGCATATTTTCCTGTGTGCCATTATCCCCGCTGCGAAAGTCTATATTAAAACGATCAACAAGGGAATCGTAAAAAGCAGCTACTTTTTGAAAATAATCCTTGTACATAGTAACAATATGATAGCAGA